>CAYOOS010000326.1:0-5387 GCA_964405585.1 uncultured Acidobacteriaceae bacterium
TGTTCCGATCTCTGCTTGCCCGCCGCAGGAGGGTGAACTCTGTGTTACCGTCCCTTTTTCTCTTCTCTGCGAACTCAGCGTCTCTGCGTTAAGTTTTCTTTCTTGCTCCTACAAGGCTCACCCGCCACACGCACGTGCCCCTATCCGTTCGAGGGCCCTGCTCTTAAGCTGACAACCGTAAACTGTCAACTCTCCTACAGCTTCACCGTCACCGTCTTCACTTCCGTATAATTCGCCAACCCATACTCTCCCAGCTCCCGCCCAATCCCCGACTGCTTGAATCCCCCAAACGGCGCCGCCGCATCGAAAACATCGTAGCAGTTCACCCAAACCGTCCCCGCCCGTACGCCATCCGCAATCGCATGCGCCTTCGTAATATCCTTAGTCCAAACCGCCGCAGCCAATCCATACAGCGACTTGTTCGCCCGCGAAACCACCTCATCGATATCCTTAAACTTCAATATGGACATGACCGGCCCGAAAATCTCTTCCTGCGCAATCTTCATATTGTCCTGCACGTCCGCAAACACGGTAGGCTCGATGAAGTACCCCTTCTCCCCCACGCGATTCCCGCCCGCCAGCAACTTGGCTTTTTCGCTTTTCCCGCTCTCGATGTATCCCATAACCTTATTAAATTGGTCCTGGTCCACCTGGGGTCCCTGCTCCGTTTTCTTATCGAACGGATTACCCACCGTTCGCTTCTTCGCCCGCGCCACGCTCTTCTCCACGAATTCGTCGTAGCACTTCTCCTCCACAAACAGCCGCGATCCCGCGCAGCAGCACTGCCCCTGGTTAAAGAACAGCGCGAAGTGCGCCCCTTCAATCGCCTCGTCCATGTCCGCGTCCGCAAACACAATGTTCGGACTCTTTCCGCCCAGTTCCAGCGTCACGCGCTTCAAATTCGTTTCCGCCGACGCTTTCATAATCAAGTGGCCCACTTCCGTCGATCCTGTGAACGCCACCTTGTCCACATCCATATGCCGAGCGATCGCCGCACCCGCCGTCGGCCCGTAGCCCGGCAGAATATTCACCACGCCTTCCGGGAATCCCGCCTCCAGAATCAATTCGCCCACGCGCAGCGCGCTAAGCGGCGTCTGCTCCGCCGGTTTCAAAATCACCGTGCAACCCGTCGCCAAAGCCGGCCCCAGCTTCCAAGCCTGCATCAGCAGCGGAAAATTCCACGGAATAATCTGCCCCACCACGCCCACCGGCTCATGCTTCGTGTAGCTGAAATATCGTCCCTGCACCGGAATCGTCTTCCCCTGAATCTTGTCCGCCCATCCCGCGTAGTACCGGTAACACGCAATCGTCAACGGCAAATCCGCTGCCCGCGCCACGTGATAAGGCTTCCCGTTGTCCAGCGCCTCCAGTTGCGCCAGCTCATCCGCATGCTTCTCGATCAAATCCGCCAGCTTGTTCATCAACACCCCGCGTTGCGCCGCGCTGAATTTCTTCCGCCATGGCCCGTTATCAAACGCCGCTCGCGCCGCCCGCACGGCCTCGTCCACGTCCGCCGCATCCGCCTCCGCCACCTGGGCAATCACTTCGCCCGTCGAGGGATTGATCGTCGGAAACGTTTTCCCCGAAGCCGCATCCACCCACCTGTTATTAATCAAAAGTTTCGCAGCCGATATCTTCACATCCGGTTCCATCACCGTCGTAGCTGTAGCCATGGTCGTCCTCCTAACTGAAGCGAACTAAGGTGAGGGAAAGCCTATACCCACAAGCCTTTCCATGCAATATCCTGATTCTCCCCATCACCTTCTTGGATTTGTCCTGGGTTATCCCCGCGTTACGTCCCTGCTCAAATGATCTTGAGGGTGCCCCGTCCTTCGCCTGTCTTTGGCGAAGGGTGGGCTCTTACGCTCTAACGACAAAACCTCTCTGCCCTTTTCTTCTCTTTTCTTATCTCTGTGTTTCCTCTGCGAACTCTGCGTCCTCTGCGTCCTCTGTGACCTCTGCGTTATTTTTCCTCTTTCTTTCTTCTTATCCTCTGTCAGACCATAACCACAATGCGTAAGTCCTACGCTCTAACTCTGGAATCCCTCTTCTCTCCCTGCTCGGCCCATCCCTCAAAAAACATCCACTTTCCCCCCGCCCTCATCCAGGAAATACAGCTCATACGTATCCGGCGCCGCATCTTCACTCTCCGGCACCTCGGGCTTCCGGTCAGGGTTACTGGTCAAAGCCCAACGTCGCTCCACATCCGCCGCTACTTCAATTTCGTCTTCAACAAGCGGAATGCGAATCCCCGCATGCAATTCGCGATTTACCCTAACCATATGCGTATGAATCAACACATCCAATCGCTCTCCGTTCTTCCGAATGAAGTAATCCGTGGTCGTTACATCTCCCTCCTTCGAGTGCGCTGTGACTCTCAAACGGGACGGTTTCTCCAGCCACCACTGCCGCCACAACCACCCCCGCGCTTCAACTCCCGTCAACACAGACTTATCCTTGACAGGTGGCAACTCAGCCCTTCGTGTCTCGAAACCCGAAACGTCCGCCGGGATTTCCTCCCCAATCGGCGCGGAGACTCGCTTCACCTCCCGATAGCTGTGGCCATCGAATTTGAACTCGTTTTCGAAGTAGCGGATTGCAGTTAATGCGGCAATCTCGATATCCGGCAGGCCGTTCGTTCTTGTCTTAAGAACTTCTAGGTCGTGGGCCCCGACCGAAAGCAATAAATCGCAGGAGTTTACAGTCTGCCGAAAAATCCAGAAGGGGTTGATATTTGCACCCCTCATCATGGTCGCACCCATCACAATCAGGAAAGTTCCATTGTTCTGTCCGAGGCTCTGTTCCGACGCTGTAAACCAATCTGCCGGAAGTTGTTCAGAAGAGAGATGTTCATATTTAAGGCCATTGACTACATCCCGATCACTGGCCAGCAAACGGCGGACACAATTAGGCAAGGGCACAGCGCCTGGAAACTTATCGTCTTCCGAACTGAAGGAGCTTTGCGGATGTCCGGCGGTCCACGATGGCTGTTGTGCCCTTGTGAGAACTGCCGCTGCGTTAGCGGCGAGCAGGAAAACTAGGCTGGCCCGACACAGCAGAAGAACGACGCGATTCATAACAGAATCCTTTCGCCTATCCCCTGCAAACCAGACAATACCACCTTTTCCCTGAATTGGGCTGTGCCCACTGATCCTTCCGACGCTCCCGCGCCACTAGGCCGGTTCTGTTCACTCACGAATCCCTTGCTCAGCCCATCAAACCAGCCTCACCCGAGCCCCGAGCTTACACTCTTATACTCTTTCACTCTTTCACTTCTTCATTCTTAAGCCGTTCTTTCCTTCGCGTAACCCCCATCGCCAACCCCATACTCCCCGCCAACAACCCCGCCGCCAAATAGTACGGTGCCCCCGGCAAATGCACTCGTGCCGTCGGTGAAATCGCCGCCGAAAACACCTGCGTAAACAGCACCGGCCCCACCATCCCCGTCAGCGCCCGCAGCGAATTCACCGCACCCTGCAACTTCCCCTGCGAAGTCACATCCACTCTCTGCGACATCAACGATTGCACCGCCGGCCCCGCCACTCCCCACAACGCGATAAACGGAATCGCCGCCAACACGCCCCATCCCTTCCACGCCAGCCCGAATCCCGCGAATCCCAATACTCCATAAAATAATCCGCTCACCAGGCTGAATCGCTCCCCAACTCGCTTCACATAAGGTCCCACCAGCCCCCCGGACACGATCACCGTGCACACCCCCACCACCGCCAGCGAAATTCCCACGCTCCTCGTATTCCATCCGTACCGGAATTCCGTATACAGCACAAACACGCTCATCAGCGACTGGTGCGCCAGGTAATACAGAATCACCACAATCGACAATCCCGCCAGCTCCGGATGCGATCGCAGCAGCGTCAGCGATCCCAGCGGATTCGCCATGTGCCAAGCCGATTTCGATCGTTTTTCCTTCGCCAGCGATTCCGGCAATACAAACAATCCGTACAGAAAATTTCCCAGACTCAAAATCGCCGCCGCCCAGAACGGTGCCCTCAAGTTGTATTGTCCCAGCAACCCTCCCACCGCCGGTCCCACCACAAACCCCACTCCAAACGCCGCGCCCAGCATCCCAAACTTCTTCGCCCGCTCCGCCGGCGCCGTAATATCCGTAATGTACGCAAACGCGGTCGAAACATTCGACGCCGTAATCCCGCTAATCAGTCTCCCGACAAACAACCACCTCAGCGATGGCGCCAGCGCCATAAATATGTAGTCCAGCCCCAATCCCAAACACGAAATCAAAATCACCGGACGCCGCCCAAACCGGTCGCTCCACGCTCCCAGCATCGGCAAAAATATAAATTGCATCAAATTCCACGCGAACCCGAAATATCCCGTGATATCGGACGCTCGCGCCATGTTTCCGCCTTCAAACCGTATGATCAGGTTTGGCAGCACCGGCGCAATAATCCCAAACGCCAGAAAATCCAGCATCACGGTGACGATGATAAACAGCATCGTCGCCCGCGATCCCGCCACACCCGCCCCAGTCGGGGCAGGGAATTGCCCGCTTTCGGACACACCATCCTCCCATTCACGTATCGGCGTTAGATTCTAACCTACTTGTGGTAGTCGGGTGCCCCAGGTAAGGCTTATTTACCTGGGTCTTGGGTTTCTCTTCTTGAAACGTAAAACTGAAAACTCAAAACTGAAAACTCGCTTGGGGTTCGTTCCTCGAATTTCGATTTTCGCTCTTCTCTTGTCTCTGTGCCCTCTGTGTTCCTATCTCTGTGAACTCTGTGTTACCGTCCCTCTCCTCTTCTCTTCTCTTCTCTTCTCTTCTCTTCTCTGCGAACTCTGTGGCTCTGCGTTATATTTCTTCCTTTTTTCCCTCGAATCAAATCTCCAATATCACCGGCAAAATCAACGGCCGTTTCGACGTCTGCTTATTAATATATCTCTTCAAATCCACTCGAATCTTCTCCTTGATCACCGACCAGTCCGCCCGCTCTTCCATGTTTGAAAGCTCCACCGTCTTGCTAACCACCGCCCGCGCGCCTTCCATGAAATCTCCGTCGTTCTCGCTCATCAATCCCCTCGAAACAATTTCCGGCGCGGACTCGATCCGCCCCGTGTTCTTGTCGATCGCGATAATCGGTATCACCACTCCCTCTTCCGACAAATGTTTCCGGTCGCGCACCACCACTTCCTCAATCGCCTCCAGCGACCCCGAATCCACCAGCACGCGTCCGGCCTGCACCGGGTCCCTTCGATAAACTCCATCCTCCGTGAACTCGATCCGCTTCCCATTCTCCAGCAGCAATATCTCCCCGCTAACCACTCCCAACGAGTGCGCCAGCGCCGCATGCCGGAATAAATGCCGGTATTCCCCGTGCACCGGCACAAAGTACTTCGGCTTCACCAGTTGC
>CAYOOS010000327.1:0-5382 GCA_964405585.1 uncultured Acidobacteriaceae bacterium
CGATGTCGATATTCAATCGGGTTTATCGGCACCAGTCGTTCAACAACTTTTTCTACTACGACAACCATGTGCTGCGGATTGAAACACAGACACGCTTTGACGAACTTTTTACTCTTAAAATGCAAATGCCTGAAGGACTGGGGAGTGAATTACTTGCCGGGCAAGGAACCCTGCTGTTTCAAGAGCCGGACGGCTATCTCTCCGTAGAATTCAAGCCCGAATGGAGGGACCTCCGGATCGCCAACTATGGTTTTATGCTCAGGTTTGGTTCACTGAAGCATGTTGCGCTGACTGAAGAGAAGGACGAGTTGAGTGCGCTTGTCGATGTTGCTCACGCGTCTCTTGAGAGGTACTTCTTCTCTCTCCTGCAACCGAACTACATCCAGTTCTTGGAAACCCAATGAGCACAAATCCTGTCATTACTTCGTGGCAAGGCCCGACAGGGATTATGTCGGGATTCTTTCCAGAAGGGGCTGAACAAGCCGATTTTGAGAATGTTGTGAGCCAGACTCGACCTCAGCAGGCTCTGCTTGAGCACCTTTTGGGAGCCACCACGCACAATGGTTCAAGCGGTGAGGCAGAGCGAGCAAATATCACGTTTTTGGCCACAAAACTTGAAAATTCTCCAGCTAGTGTTCGGACCGCTATCGTGATTGAGCCGAGAGTTATGCACGGTAATCCAGTCTTTCAGGGAACCAGGGTTTCTGTTTACCAGATCATCGAAGAACTCGCGGACGGGACAAGGTTGGAGGAGCTCCCAGAGTGTTTTCCTTCCCTTAATCATCAGACAATTCAGGCCGGCCTAGATTTCGCAATCAGGCTCTTGCGCATTTACGATGACTAAGTTCTTGGTTGACGAGTGCGTTGATCAGAAGCCCATCCGTGCGATTCCTGCTAGGGCCAAGGGTTTTGAAATCGTATTCCCGCGGGACCGTTCTTTCTCCGGTGCATCGGATATTTCGGTTGCCAAGTTAGCCGAGAGAGAAGCGCGGGTTCTGGTCACAAGTGATAGCGATTTCTATCAACTCCATCTAAAGCCTGGAGATGTTTCTCAAGGTGTCCTATGGTTGCATCCCAAGAGAAGCTCAAAGAGAGCTATTGGGGATCTGCTAGAAAAATTCTGTCGGTACCGACTAGAGAGTTTCGCCGACCGTCCATATGATTTTTCTGGACAGATAATCGAGGCAACGGTTGACGGGGTTCGGACCTCCAGCGAGTTCGGAACGGAATTTAGTCCTTGGCCTGGCGATTCTTCGCCAGCACCCTCCCCTTAGTGAAGGGTTCGCAGTCGGGGTGCTCGGAGTTTTGTCGGCTATGTACCCAGCGCTTACGCACTGGGCTAATTTGTGGCGCGCCCTCCGGCGCTGAAGAGAAGCAAGAATGGGTGCGGATTCCTCAGGGGCTTCCGCCAGAAGGCGGCGGACGCGGAAGGCGCGAAAGCCCGTTTGGGTTGAAGGCCCTTATGTCGGAGCTGAAGCTCCGACCCCCTAAGAAGAAAAGAACCAACCTGAAGGTTGGCCAGTACAGCGGCGAGGAAAATGCAGGGCGGGGAGCGGACCGCCTCCCTCCTGCGGCGGGCGGGCAGAAGGACGGGACCTACAACGGCTGGAGAAAAGCAGGTTGCTCGCTGCGTTCGGGATGACACGCTTGCAAATTGCCAGAGTGGAGGTTGGCTGGGCTAAAGCCCAGCGCCTACATGGGGCTTAAGTCGTTTAGGCCGGGACGGGTTCACGGCGTTTCAGCTTGGGAAGCGTTTTGATGGACTTCCCGGCCTTCTCTTCTGCCAGCCTCAGGTCGTAAAGGGTTTGCAGATTCAGCCAGAACTGCGCGCTGGTGCCAAAGAAATGAGCCAACCTTAGAGCAGTATCGCCCGTGATCGCGCGTGTCCCGTTCAAGATTTGCGTGACGCGATTCGTAGGCACGCTCATCTTGCGCGCCAGTTCCGCCGCGCTCATGCCGAGTTCTTGCAGTTCTTCGGCGAGGTGTTCCCCCGGGTGGATTGCAACGATAGCCATGGTAATTCTCCTAGTGATAATCGACGATCTCCACATTCGACGGCCCCGGCGACCCGCTGGGCCACTCGAAGCACACGCGCCATTGATCGTTGATGCGAATGCTGTACTGGCCCTTGCGGTTGCCCAGTAACGCTTCAAACCGGTTGCCGGGCAACGCGGCAAGATCTCCCAAAGAGGTGGCCGCCTCTAGCCGGTCCAACTTCAGGCGGGCGGAACGTTCAAATCCAGAGAAGGCCTTGACGCGCTGCCCGCTCGCGAACTCCCTGGTGCGCTTATCCCGATAGCTGAAGATCACTCACGAAGAATGGCATGAATTATGCGTTACGTCAAGCGTAACGACGGGGCGCGCAGCTAGTGGAGGGGGAGGCAACCGCTCGGGGTGGCTGGGCTAAAGCCCAGCGCCTACATGGGCCCGGACTTGGGTGGGGCAAGGACGACGCGGATATCGTTCCAGACGAGCCAGCTTGGGTTGAGATCTTCGGCGCCGTGGCGCATGTAGAAGCGGCGCGCGGGGGTGTTTTCCGGCTCGACGTCAACACAGATCCGGGAAGCGTTTTGTGTGACGAACCATGCCGCCAATTGGCGAAGCAATTCCGCGGCAACGCCGGTGCCGCGACGTTCGGGAATCACGTTGATCCACTGCAATTCCCCTTCGCAGCCGTGGCGGCGAGTGAGATGCCCGGCGATGAAGCCGACAACCGCATCCTGATCCACATCCACCGCGACGTAACCGACGCGCGGGGCGAGCGCCTGCCGCGGATGGTGCTCGTAGTTCAGGTAGCGCGAAAGGCGGACGCGCCAGAGCTCCTCGATGCCCCAGTCGGCGGAGCGAATGCGCGCCATCGCGGGGATGTCGGATTCCTCTGCTAGCCTGTAGAGTAGAGCGCTCACGGGAGCGGCTGATTATAGTACGGGCAATGGGATTGGCGCGGAAGATTAAGAGGAGGAAGAGAGCTTAACGCAGAGACGCAGAGTGCGCAGAGGAAGAGAAGGAACATCGATTCACCAGGAGACCCCAAGACCCACACGCAAATTCGGCGTATGGGGCACCCCGCGAAGGAGTGAATCCGGAGAGGCACTGTGCCAGAAGGGAGTAGATGATTGGCGGGGAGCGAAGTAGGAGCAAATCTGGAAAGTACGTTAGAATAATGGCTTAGCACTGTCGGGGCGTAGCGCAGCCTGGTAGCGCGCCTGCCTTGGGCGCAGGAGGCCTCCGGTTCAAATCCGGACGCCCCGACCAATATTTTCTGCGACTTGCAGGCATCTCTAAAAAGTCCTTCCCCTCACTATGGGGGAAATTCAGGGGACTCTACTGCACCATCCCCATCTTTTCCGCTTCTTGCTGTTCTTCCTGCATTTTCACTACCGCTTCCTGCATCTTCACTGCTCGATACTTCTCTAGCCTTACTACTGCTTCCACTTTGTAATGCTCCGCGATTTTCACGTAACGCATCGTCATCCCGATTTCCGAATGCCCGAGGATCTTCTGCAAAATCGTGACATCGGTCCCGGACAGAATGGATCGGGTGGCAAATGTGTGACGCAGATTGTAGAGGTCCATGGCCCCGCGCAATCCCAAGTCGTCGCAGACGCGATCATGGGCCTTGCGGGCGGAACCAAGGTTGGTACCGGGCTTCCGAGAACTCGGAAAAAGCCAGTAGTCGTTGGGTCGTTTCTGTCGGCGTTCCTTCAGGAGTTCGAAAACTTCCTGACACATCGACAGAGTACGTTTGGCGTTTTTGGTTTTCCCACGCTCGATTAGGATCGTTCGGTTGAAGAAGTCCAGGTTCGAATAGGTCATTCGAAAGACTTCATCCGGCCGCATTCCTTGGCCGAGCATGATTATGGCGACGCTCTTGAGGGACTCGGAGGCACATGCCAAATAGTCGAGTTCCTCTTTGAACGACAGGATGTGGACGTCTGGAATTTCCTCCGGGAAAGGTTTCACTTTCCTGGCAGGATTGATGGTGATGAGTTCGTCATCGACGGCCATGTTCAGGATCTTTTTGAGAGTACCAAGTTCCCGATTGACTGTAGCAGGCGAAACGAGCTGTGTTTTGCTTCCCTTCTTCAGTTCCTTGGCTCGACCGGCTTTGAAGTCCTCAATCATGCTGCTTGTGATTTGATCGAGGAATCTGTTTTTGAACAGCTTCAAAAGAGATTTGAGGCTGTTGTTGTGCAGATCGACCGTGTTTTGAGCCAGGGGTTTCTCGATTCGTTTGAGGAACGTTTTCACATATTCCCCAAACAGTGGTGGTTGTTTGTAGGGCCGCAGGCCATTCCTTCCTTGGACCAGCTCTCCTTTCAGAACTGATTCAACCTGTTCTGCCGCCCTTTGGTTGGTCATGCGGGTTGACTTGTGATATCGGCGACCGCCGAATTCAAAGTCATAATAGAAAAATCTACCGCACTTGAAGACAGCCAAAGTTACCTCCTTTTTTCAGGGGTTTTCCCCTGAGCTAACCGACACTAGCCTCTTCGCAAGCCAGGCGTCAATATCGCTTTGTCGGTAACGAACACATTTCTTGCCCAGCCGGACGAAGGGAATTTCCTTCTTGAGCCAACGCCATTGGGCAAGCGTCTCTGGAGAGAGTCCTGTCATTTCAGCTACCTCATCGGTCGTCAACAGCTTTGTCATAGGACCCGCCTCTGTGCTACCGGAGTTCAAGTATTTCCGCGAGGAGTTTGGGCGACCGTCAATGGTCAAAGTCGATTTTCTTGGCTTGTGTTCGATCACCTTCTGCGGGCCTCTCGACGCCGCTCTGTCTCGCGAGTTCAGCTTGAGCCTTGATGACGGTATGCCGTGCGTAGTAATTCGGATCGGGTTTGTCGTCAGAGCGATAGTCAGCAATACGCCGGGTGACGAGGTCTGGATCGTCACCACGGGTGAGGGCACGTTTGGCGTAAGCCCAATCATGCTCCGATTGGCTCAGCGCAGTATCAGAAGCGCGATCTCCGCGCGCTATGTCTTCGGTGTGGCGTCGGGGGGCATCGTGTGAATCAATCGGAAGTTTGAAATCCTGAACGTGGTATGTCTGCATTGATTCCGCGCGGGCACTCACATGGAAATCTTGATCGTATTTGTGGTTAGCGAAGCCGGGCAATCGCAGGACGCGTGTGGAATCTGTTGCTGCCGGATCGCCCGCGAACTGTCTGACCATCGCACGTTGCAAGGCCTCCGCCGCTTCGGGCTCGATTCCCTCAACCTTCCAGACGACTTGGAATTTGTCTGGTGATGTGTTCAGTACGTAGTTCGGTTGCGGAACCAAATCTGAGTTCTTAATTCCTTCGATAGCGGCGGACCCTCCGTGATCCAGATCAAGATACAGGTGACGGATTGTCTCTATGTCGTCTTTTGTCCGAGTCG
>CAYOOS010000328.1:0-5373 GCA_964405585.1 uncultured Acidobacteriaceae bacterium
AAGCCTATTCGATTGCCATGCAGGGCGCGCTGGTCGGCTTCCACGCTGCTACGGACACCGGGCTTCTCTACGCTGTATTTGATTTTCTGGAACACCAGGGGGCTTATTTTGGAATTGACGGGGAAAGTTATCCTCCGGAGGCCGGTGGCAGGCTTGTGCTGCCCGCCGAACACGAAACTTGGGAAGCGACGCCTCGCTTTGCGGTCCGCGGGCTTCTGCCCTGGCCGGATTTCTTGAACTGCATAACCAATTTCAACGATGAAGACTTCCGCGCCTACTTTGAGGCCATGCTGCGGATGCGCCTGAACACTTTTGGCATGCATGTTTACTCGCAACAAGACTATTGGGCCGAGTCCTATCTTTCCTTTGAATTTGCCGGCGCAGGCCATACGGCTTTCCTGGATAACACGGCGAGCGCACGCTGGGGATACCTGCCCGAGCGCACTTCCCGCTTCACGATGGGCGGTTCGCAATTTTACGACAGCGAAGTTTTCGGCTCCGACGCCACCCGGCTGGGGAGAACTCCCTGGGAAATTGCAGAGCGCACGCGGACTCTTCTTTCGACAGCGTTTTCCTACGCCAAAACACTCGGCATCGCCACGGGAATTGGATTTGAACCCTACCAGATCCCCGACGAGATTTGGAAAGCACTGCCTCCCGAAGTGAAACCCCCGGAGGACAAACCCGATGCGTTTCATGGAGCGCGTTTCGATATTGAATCCGTGACCGCGCGAAAAATGCTGGAGGCGCGGCTAGGCCAACTCCTGGAAGCCTATCCGGACGTGGAACATGTCTGGCTGTGGGAGGATGAACAGATGAACTGGGAGAGCCGCAAGACAGGCATCCCGCTCTCCACCACTCCCTTTCTTCAGGCTCATGAGTTCCTGCGTAGAAATGCACCGAAAAAGCGCATGATTTTTTCCGGCTGGGGCGGCGTGGCACGCAATTTCGAGTACTTTCACAAAAAACTGCCGGAGGACATCGTGTTTGCGTGCCTGAACGATAGCCTGGGTTGGGACCCCGTGAACGAAGTATTCGGCAAACTGGAGGGCCGCGAGTGCTGGCCGATTCCCTGGCTGGAAGATGACCCGGGAATGTGGTTGCCGCAATTTCACGTGAATCGCACGCAGCGTGACGTCAATCTCGCGGAGGCGATGGGGTGCCAGGGCATGCTTGGCATCCACTGGCGTCATCGTATTATGGATCCCACCGCTGGCTTTCTAGCTCGGGCCACCTGGGACAAAACACTCACGCCCGATTTTCATTACAAGGCCTACGCCGGTTCGCAAGCCTCCGGGCAAAGGGCCGCAAGTTTGGCGACGATTCTGAGCGATGCCGACCTGAATCAGAAGGTGCTTAACACCGGCACGCACGAAGTGGAAGACGGCCATGTGGTCACGCGCGAATTCACTGGAGACTACGACGAGGGATTCACTTTCTGGAACGACCACGAACCATCCAAAGAAATTGTGGTTTCTCAGAAAGAGGTGGCCACCGCGCTTCGCACCATTGCGAACCGGGCGGAATCACCCGTCGAACAGGAGCGCCTGGAATACTTGACGGGGTTTGTGGAATTTGCCGTTTCCTATACCGATGCCTGGGCACTCGCGCACAATCTACAACTTGTTCTCACCAGCGCGGCAAAGCTGAAAAACGCGGCTGATTTGGAGGGCGCGCGGGAAAAGGTCAGGCAGGAAGGGCTTCCGCTTTGGAAACAGCTTGCACCGATGGTCCGTGACACCATGCTCCGGTACCAGAAAATTGTTGCGACTCGTAATGATCTTGGCCAGCTTGCCTCCATGCATAACAAGTTTGTCCGGCTGGCGCTGTACCGGCTGCCGCTTTCCATCCAGGAATACCTGGGAGAATTCGCTCCCGAAGCTGAGCAGCTATTTCAGCAAGTTATTCAGCCGGACCCGAATGCCCCAACACGCCTTTTTGTACCCACGCGACCAGGCATCCTGAAAAAAGGCGATCGTGTGCGCATCATGATTATCGCTACGGGGGTTGCTCCGGTTTTGAATGTCACGCTCAACACGCGGGCTCGCGGCATCTCTGGCTGGACGCAAACCCCGGCCCAATTAATGGGTCGTCGCACCTGGCAGGTCGTCCTTGGTCCGTTCGATTCCGCACAGGAACTGGTGGAGTACTACGTTTCCGCCTCTATCGGAGGCACCCGGCATGTCGCCCCACCAAGCGCCCCGCGAAATTCGTATCTGATCACGATGGCTTAGAAGCCGCGTTTAGGCACAACTCGGGAGTCCCGAAGTGGCTGCATCCCTTACAGGCAACACGAATACTCGCCTTACTTAGAACCTAGAACTGAGAACTTACAACTCCTGTCTTCCCTTCCCCTGTGGTACTTCTGGTCTAGTTGCACTTGCGCGCCCCCTGTACTTCCGGCCAGCGGCTTTTTGTGGCTATATCCTTCTAAAATCAGTGTGTTGCAAAATGGGCGTCTCTCTCCCATCCCTGGTGACGCGCCTGCGTGCCGGCCGCGTGCGCATCCTTTGGCTAGTGCTCGGTGCGCTCCTGCTTGTCAGCGCGCTCCCTATCGGTTTGTATCATCGCCAGGTGCTGGAACTTAGCCAGGAAAAACTCGTCGACACGGAGCGCGTGCAGCAAACCGAAATGACGCGCTCGCTGGCGCAGGAAGTGCAGTTCTTCGAGTCCAACCTCACGCAGCAGCTCATCAGCGAACGCCAGATTCTCACTCTTACGGGCTTGATTGACAATGTGGAAGACCCCGTCGCCGAGCCCAAAGTCACCAGCTTGCTCGAGAATTTCGTGGACTCGAACCGTAATACCTTCATCTACCTGACTGCCGTGGGGCGTTCCGGCAAGGGTACTAGCGCTTCGCAGGGGAATTTTCGCGCGGAGCAGGATCCCTTCGTGGCCAAGGCGCTGCAGCGCGCTTTCGTGAGCTGCGTGCAATCCGTGAAATTCCGCAGCGATCCCCTGGCACTGGCGCCGGACAACCGGCCCGCGTTCGTCATCGCCGTACCGCTAAAGGATTCCAACGACAACTTCAGTGGCATGCTTGCCGCCGTGGTTTCCCTGGATACGATTCTTCGCCGCCTGCAAGACGCGAGCGTGCGCGGGCGCAGCGTATTCGTTGTCGATCACTACGGTCACATCGTGGCGCACCCGCAGACGAAGACGTTCGTGCCGGGCGAGGACCTGAGCGAGAAATCGCATCTGGTGGCGCAAATCAAGGCTCTGCCAAAGGAACTTCGCAATACGGAAACCGTGCGCTTCACGGAAAAGGAAAATAACCACTCCATTGAAATGGTGGGGACCTACAGCACTTTCCCGGAGGTCAATTGGGCGGTCATCGCGCAGCGCAGCGTGAACCAGGCGCGCGCCGATGCCGGCGTCACGGAACTGAACCGTCAGGCGCTGGCTTTCGTTTCCGTGGTAGTTTTGCTCGCCGTCCTGTTCGGCTATTTCTTTGCCGTTGGCATCAGCGGACCCATTCGCGGTCTGGCCGCTTCCACACGCGCCATCAGCCGCGGTGAATTCCACCAGCGCACGCCGGTTCGCGGCGCCGCCGAAATCAGCGAACTCGCCGAGAACTTCAACCTGATGGCCAGCGACATCGAGGAGTACATCGAGCGCCTGAAGGAAGCCGCGGAGGAAAACCGCGAGCTCTTCATCGGCTCCATCCGTATGCTCGCGGCCGCGATCGACGAAAAGGATCCTTACACTCGCGGTCACTCTGGCCGCGTGGCCAAATATTCCACCATGATCGCGCAGGAGTTGAAGCTTTCCGCCGAGGATTTGGACAAGCTGCGCATTTCCGCCCTGCTCCACGACGTCGGCAAGATTGGCGTGGACGACCGCGTCTTGAAGAAGCCCGGCTCGCTTACGCCGGAAGAGTTCGACATCATGAAGACGCATACCACCAAGGGCGCCAACATCATGCGCCCGGTTTCGCAGCTAAAGGACATGCTACCCGGCATCGAACTCCACCACGAGCACATGGATGGGCGCGGCTATCCTTACGGCATCTCCGGGCCCCAGATTCCGCTCATGGCGCGCATAATCGCCGTTGCCGATACGCTGGACGCCATGACCACCAATCGCCCCTATCAGAGCGCCATGGACCTCGACTACGCTCTGGGGCGCATTAAAGCCCTCACTGGCTCCAAGTTTGATCAGGCCGTCGTTAACGCGCTGGAAGCCGCCGTAAAAGCAGGGAAAATCCGCCTCTCCGCTGTCGAAGTGAACGTCTAACCTCCCCTCGCTTGTATGCCCCAACACCTTTGTCATCCTGAGCGAAGCGAAGGACTTCAGCCGAACCGAATCTCCTGCCATTCCGTGATCTAGAGCGTTGCCTTTTAGCCCGGCACACTTCCATCTGTTACACTTTTCTTTCGCGCTTCCACTCCAGCGCGCAACGTATGATTACACTATTCGGCAAACCCGAACCGACACTCCTCGAGAGGCTGAAAGAGTCCGTTGGCAAGACCAAGGACGCGCTCGCGGATACGCTGGATACCATCACGCAGGGTGGCCGCCAGATCGATCCTTCCGTGTTAAAGGAGGTCGAGACGGCGCTGCTTTCCGCCGATCTGGGCGTGAAGACAACGCGTGAAATTCTCGATTCCGTGCGCGAGCAGATGTCCCGCAACGCATTGAACAATGGCGACCAGCTTAAGCGCGAAATCAAGGCGCATGTTTTTCGCGTGCTGAACGTATATGGGGCTTCGCCCAAACTGGCGGACGCCGCGAATGGCTCCGACCCTCGCGTGATTTTCGTTGTTGGCGTGAACGGCGCCGGCAAAACCACCAGCATCGGTAAGCTCGCCAATCGTCTGCGGCTGGATGGCCGCAGCGTGGTGCTCTGCGCGGCGGACACCTTCCGCGCCGCCGCCGTCGAGCAACTCGAAATCTGGGCGCAGCGCAATGGCATTGAAGTGATCAAGCAGAAATCGGGCGCGGATCCTGCTGCCGTGGTTTTCGACGCCATGACGGCTGCAAAGTCTCGTGCTGCCGACGCGGTGATCGTGGATACCGCTGGCCGCCTGCACACCAAATCGAACCTGATGCAGGAACTCGAGAAAATGAAACGTACTGCCGCCAAAGTCATTCCCGGGGCGCCCCACGACATCCTTCTCGTGCTCGATGCCACAACTGGCCAGAACGGCTTGGCCCAGGCGCGCGAATTCACTTCCAGCGTCGGCGTTACCGGCATTATCCTTACCAAACTCGATGGCACGGCCAAGGGCGGCATTGTCGTGGCCATTTCGCGTGAACTGGGCCTGCCCATCCGATTCGTCGGCACCGGCGAGCAGCTCAACGACCTGGTCCCTTTTGACGCGCAAACTTACGCCGACTCGCTATTCAACTGACACCGTGAACGAACACGAC
>CAYOOS010000329.1:0-5372 GCA_964405585.1 uncultured Acidobacteriaceae bacterium
CCCAGGTATACCGATTTCAAGGACCCGACGACCCTTCCAACATAGTGGGTCAGCCAAAACTGGCCCACCACCTTTTCTGCAGGCTTTCAAAGCCTCGTTTTTGAAGAATTCTGGCTCATTTGCACAAATGAACCCCCACCAAAAGTCTCCCAATTGCCCAATTTCCTAACGGATTGTTCCGAGGGACAGCTCTAAAAGGGCTCAGATCGCAAAAAAATAGGGATGTAACCGAAATGTTTTCCGCCAAAAAGTACTATAGTATATTTGTTTTTAATAACTTAGGATATGGTCGCTGGAATGCTAGCTAAGAGGAGCCGAGACTCGGCTTTACTGCCAGCGATGGTATAGTGAGGTGGTGAGGAAATGGGTCTGTGGGCGTTCGGAGGAAACATAAAAAATGTTGAGACGATTGCGGAGGTTGGTTCCAGTTCTCATGTGTTTGGCGCTTGGCGCATGGGCCCAGGATTCGATGGTCCTCACCAGTGGGGGAGCTTTGGCATCTATGGGCGGCGTTTATACCAGCCCTTACGGAATTTCGATCAATAGCGGAGTCCCAACGCTGTTGATTTGCGACGATTACACCACAGACATCTCGGGCGGGCAGTCGTGGACTGCGGACGCTACAACCTTGACGACGGTGGATAGCAGCAATGTGGGGAGCTTGAAATTCGCCACCGCGCCGTACAGTACGACTCCGGGAATTGTGGGAGCAACATCTACGCCCCCGTCGTTGACGACCGTTGCTTACGATTACGCCACTGCGGCGGTCCTCGCCGCGGAATTGCTGACGATGCCAAACATCGGCACCCCCGGCGAGAACGCCGAGGCCGCCGGTGAACTCAGCTATGCCCTCTGGGGAGTCTTCGATGCTCCCTTGCTGACTTCCACCAACACCGGCTTCGGAACACTGAGCGCCGGCGAATTGGCCGCGGCGAAATCCGATCTCTCGTCGGCCCAGGCACTCGTGACTGCTGCGACTGTAGGCGGTGTGACGACGCTCAGCAACATCTCCGTCAACGGAGCGCCGATCGCAAGCATGACTGTGTACACGCCGATTGCACCGAACGGCTTGGCTTCCTCGCAGGAGTTTATCACCGCTGACCCACTACCCGTTTCGATGCCCGAGGCGTCTTATCCGTCCATTCTGGCTCTCGACCTCCTAGCGGCAGCAGGCTTGGGATTTGCGTTCCGCCGGCGCAGATCGTCAGTCCGCAGCTAACCGCGCATCCACAGCACAAAAGAAACAGCCCGGCCCCACGGAGATCCCGTGGGGCCGGGCTTTTACTTTTTGTCATTGGCCTTCCCAGGAATGACGGCCAATAGGATCATTCCCGAGCCTACGCCTATGACTTAAGCCGTACTGGGAGGCCCAAAGGGCCTTCTCGGATTAACGCGTTCCCAAGGAGGCGTCCAAGCCTGCCGCCAGGCCCTCGAATGCCCCCAAGTCGAATACTTCCTGAAACCCGACCTCTCCCCTGTAACCTCTAGTCTTTACGCGGCTTGGACCGCGTCGCCGGTGTCCCACTTGGGGGTCGGTAGAAGGCTTGGCGACCCCTTTTTCGGCTTGTCTAACGAATGTTAACCAAAGAGAATATCGACATTGCATTCTGGGTGTACTAGTATTTCCACATGACCAGTCCTATTGTAACTCTTCCTGGTGAGAATACCTGGACCGACCAACAAGGAGTTCTCTTACCTGGCGACGACCGCGAAGAGTTTGTAGAGACACCGGATCGCCGGAACCGCTCTGGCCGGGGTGCCTTGACCGGGGTAATCCTGGGTGCGGGAATTTGGGCGGCCATTCTCACCGCGACGGGCGTAATCAAGCTCTAGCACCAGGGCTCGTCGAACCCAAGCGAACGTCAATTCTTCCCAGTCCCCGCCTCGCGCTGCTTTATGTCTCAGTTCCGGTCAGTCCCGGATTGAGTTGGGACCGTCTCAATAGCCACAGTAAGATCCCCAACATCAGCATCGCCACCGCCGCAAATGGCAACCCACCCCGCTTGTGAAGCTCACCGTGAAAGAAATTCGCATTCACGTGGATACCCAGCCACACAATGGTCACAATCCGCAGCGCGTTCTTGAAAATGGCGATCGGAACGATGCACAGCACGAAGAAGATCTTCTTGCCCGGACCCTTCAGTAAAACATGCTGCAGAAGCAATCCGGCGATGAGTAGAGCCAGCGCGGAGTGAATGCCACTGCATTGTTGCGCCACCTCGATATCCACGCCAGGCAAAGAAAACAGAAAGCCATGCCGCACGAACGGTACACCTATCAGGCGAAACAGGGCGTAACAGGTTTCGGCGGAGCCTTTTTGAAGCAAGGAAACGGCCTTATCCGCGAAAGCCACGGGCAGCGGGATCATCAACAAGAGGAATAGCAAAGGGAATCGGGCGGCCTTGAACGAAGCCATCCCGTAACAGAGGATAAACGCGCCGATCCATACCAATACGATGAGGGATGCGGCCCCCGCCAGCCGATCCGTATCGTTCAGGCTGGAGAGCGGGGTTTTGGAGATATACCAGCACACCGCTGCAATAAAAAGGACGGCCACTCCAATCGAGGGGCACCATCGAGGAGACTGGAATACCGATTGTCGTTGCAGAAAAAGGAAGCACGCACTAATCAGGGGAATCAACAAAACGTGAGAGGAACGCTCATCCTGGAAGGAGAGTTTGGCCAGGCCGATGAGGGACTGGCCAAACAGTACCAGCGACAATAACCAGAGGCCCAGGGCACAAGCATGCGGCGACGGATGGGGGAGCCGCTGGCCCGGGAGTCCCCGATCAGTCCTCCTGGCTGCTTCTGTTGTATTCATGATATTGATAATAAAGGTGATTTCGAGGCTCGACGCCGTTCAACACCACCCCTAGGACTTTCTGCTTCCCGAGCAGCTCAATAGTTTGCTCCAACGCCTCGCGGGGTGTTTGGCCGGCGCGTGTGACCAACAAGCTGCCATCGGCGTGCTGTTGGATCGATAGCGAGTCGGTGAGAGGGATTACGGGCGGAGAATCGATCAGAATCCAGTCGAAGTAGGGCGCCAGTTTCTGCATCACTTGCCCGAAAACGGGAGTCTGAAGCAGTTCCGTGGGGTTCTTGCGAGGCTCTCCGGCCGGAAGCAGACACCATCCGAAGGGGTCGATTTTGCGAATGGCCGAGAGCGGCGAGATGCCATCCACCAGGCATTCGGTCAGGCCTGCCCAGTGCCTCAGTTTCAGGTTTTCGGACAGCGTCGAATGGTGCAAATCCGCCTCCACAACGAGGACGCTGTGCTTACCCCGTTCCGCGAGGGCGGTGGCAAGGTTCAAAGTGACAGTCGATTTTCCGTCGTGAGCCAGGGGACTTGTGATCAACAGCTTCTTCAGCCTTCCGGAGCGCCACAATTCCTTGAGCCGCATCCGCAGCAGCCGGTAACGGTCGGCTGCCGGGCTGCGGGGTTCGGAATAATAGGCGAGCCGGATTTCGGCGCGCAGATGAGCTTCCTCGGCCGGAAACGTCGCCGGAGTGGCCGGCGCCTCTGTGGACAGATCGTCGACCGCGGTATTGCCTTGGATCGGTGTCGGGGCAACGGCAAGCGGAATCGGTTCGGGCCCCGTTGTTTTATGGAAAAGGTTGCGTAGGTGGCTCATTTTCGGTTTCGCTTTGCTTATTTTCTTAGACCGCGGGTGTAGACGTAGAATTCGGCGCCCGTCAACACCACGAGCATGGCACTCGCGGCCGCCCATTGAAGCAGGGCGCTCCACCTCTTCCTCCGTTTTTCCTGAGCAGTCGGAAGGACCGGAATGCCTATCACGAATGGCACCCCGAGGTGTCCTGTGACGTCAGTCTCAGAGTGATAAGATGTATCGCGCATCTCCATCAAAAGCGCCAATCCTAACCCCAGAACCAGGCCGAACGCCAAACCGCTCATGCTGATTTGGACTCGTTTGGGGCTGGTGGGCACCATGGGAAAGCTGGGGGGATCGATGAGGCGGAACTGCTGTCCACCTTGTTGCTTCTGCAAGTCAGTCGCCAGCTTCGATTCCTGCTCCTTCTTTTGCAACTCCGCATATTGCTCCCGCAGCACTAGCGTATCGCGTAGGATACTGGATTCCTGTTGTTCGCGGACCGGCGTTTGATTAATACGAGCTTGGTATTGGTCGATAGATTTCCTCAACTCCGCTGCATCTTTGGTGAGGTTCTCGATCTCCACGCGGTTGCCTTCGAGGTCGCTCCTGACCCGGGCCACAACCGGGTCGTCGGCGGCGTCAGCCGGTTGCGCCGCGCCGTTGCCGGGTGCGGGAGTCGCGGCGGCTTCAGCGGCTTCAGCCGCAGCGGTGACTGCAGCCGCCTTGGCCTGTTTGAGCTTCTCCTGGGCCTCGTGGATCTCCCGCTGGTTGCGGATGATATCCGGGTGTTCGGGCGTGTCCCCTTTAGCCAGCAGCTTCGATCTGTCGGCTTCCAGAGCGTTAAGACTGGTTTGCGCCGCCTGCACCGCGCTCTGAGCGGGTGTCAGGCCTGAGTTCCCCGGACCGAAAGCCCGAGTCTCCGGGTTGACCCGGCGTCGGGACGCTGTCTCCAACTCTGCTTGCAGGAACGCGCGTTGCTGGTGGGCACGTTCCAGGCTCGCCATGATATTCGACAACTGGCCTGTTTGCCCCGCCAAAATCCCCAGGTTTCCCGGCTGCTGCTCGGGAAGCTCCCCGACGTGGTTCAATTTGAAGTCCTTGAGGCGTGATTCCTGGGCTTCCAGTTCTTTCCCCTTCTGTTCCACTGCGCCGTGGAGGAAATCCGTAGTGTGGGTTGACTGATCCGTTTGGTTGCGGAGGTATTCTTTGGTGAAGAGCCCGGTCAGGTTATCCGTGACCTGTTGGGCGACAAGAGCGTTTTCGGTAGTGAAGGAAATCTTAAAAGCATCGAAATCCTTGATTTGTTGCAGAGGATTTTCGATGGTCGGCGTGACTTCGATATCGCTGAGCATCAGGGAGACCAATTCCTCCGGGGCCCGACGCTTCCTCTGTTTCGGATAGAGCCCGAAATCATTGATCATTCTTAGCAGTTGGGTGCGGGACAGAATCTCTTCCTTCATGGCCTGCAAGGAGGAGATCAGGTCCGTATCGCTATTCGGAACGACATAACGCTGGGGCACTTGTTGTTTCACCACCAAAAGGGTGGCGGTTGACGTATAGCGATTGGGAATGAACGACAGCACCCCGATGGTCGCAATCGGGACGCAAAACAATGGGCCTAGAATCGACCATCGGCGCCGCGTGAGGAATCCTAACAGCCGCGCGATGCCTTGGTTGATATTTAGACCACCTACATCTTCAAGTTCAGGCAAAAAACTGCTCCTCGATCATGATGTTGTGCATTCTCTGCATTTTAACGGA
>CAYOOS010000330.1:0-5341 GCA_964405585.1 uncultured Acidobacteriaceae bacterium
ACCACGAGCAGTTCCATTGCTGTGGGGCTCGCGCCTGTGGGCGTCGCGTTCGATCAGGACCGCGCTTTGGCGCTCGTGGCCAACTCCGGCTCCAACACCCTCTCTTCGATCGACCTCACCGTGCTGTTGCCCGGTGCCGTCACCACAACCGTACCCGTGGCCACCACCATCGCTCTCAGCGGCCCGCCGACCGCTGTTGCCGTTGATAACGATCAGGCGCTCGCTGTCGTGTCGAGTTTGCAGAACTCCGGCACAGCTAGCTCCACGGCGGGATTGGACGTCGTCACTCTCAATACGAGTCCCCCAGTGAAGAGCACTACTGCATCCGTCTCTTCGCTGACCGCGAGTCTCACGGGGCTTGTCTTCGATCCCACTCCCGCGTTCAACCCCACGCCTACGGACAGGGTGTTTTATGCTACGTCCACGCAGCAGAACGCTATTTATCAGTTCGATCCGACTGCCGGTACGACAACCACCTACAAGGTCGGCATCAATCCGTATTCCTTGGGTTTCAATTTTCAGACGGGCACTTTGCTGACCATCAACTCGACTTCCAACACTAGTTCGATCGTCGATTCGCAGAGTCTCAAAAGCACCCAGACCCTGGGCATCAGCAGCCAGTCCCAGTTCGCCGTGGCCGTGGACAACTGGTTCAACACTGCTGTGATCGCGGACCAGAACAATAATCGCGTTCTCTTCCTGGCGCTGCCAAAATAGATATGCAGCGGGTCCGGGAAGGCGTACCCATAAGGCTGCGGGTACGGAGTCGGCAGGCCATTGCGATTGCGGGTGTCTCGGGAAGTCCGCTATACTCTTATGTTTGTACTGCGGCCTTTGACATTCCCTTGGGCTCACTGGGAGCCGGCAGCGCGGCAGGAATTCCGGCAGGCATCGCAGAACGCAGGCTGTCCTCGCTCCATTGGATGCAGAAAAGTTTTCGGCCGGAGAACGGTTCAGAACGCAAAGGGTTGACTTTCCACGCCGCCCAACCGCGGAATTGGATGAGCGGCCCGGAGTTTAATAAGGAGAATACAGTGAATTCCAGAATCACGATTCGTATGGCTGTGCTCAGTCTGGCATGCCTGCTTGCAACGGCAACTCTCTGGGCTCAGGGTACCACCATGGCAGGTGCCGCTAGCGGTGGCAAAGTAGCGGTCATCAGCGTGCGGCAGGCCATTGTGTCCACCGCCGAAGGCAAGCAAGCCTCCGCCGAATTGCAATCGCAGTTTGCTCCGCGGCAGAACGAACTGGAAAACCTCAACAAGCAAGTCAACGATCTTCGCCAGCAACTCGCCGCCAACCAGACCACTTGGAGCGACGAGCAGAAGGCCAAGGCGCAGACTCAGGGACAAAGATTGGCCGCGCAGCTCGAGCGCAAGAACAACGAACTTCAGGAAGACGTCAACGCTGCCCAGGCCGACGTGGTGGACCGCATTGGCCGCAAGATGATGGATGTTCTCGACCGCTATTCCCGCGAGAATGGCTTTGTCGCGGTCTTTGATTCCTCCGCGCAGAATTCTCCCATTCTCTATGCCTCTTCCAACATCGACATCACTCAGGACATCATCAAACTCTACGATCAAGCTTATCCGGTGAAGGCCGCCGCAACTACGCCAGCAACCAAACCCGCGCCTAAGCCGGCTCCCGCGGCCAAGCCGTAAATCGCCCGGTACGAATTAAACATAGCAAAAGGGTTGCAACCGTCAGGCCTGCAACCCTTTTCTTTTTGCAATCGCTGCTCGCCCAGTATTACGGAGTTGACCCTGCTGGCGGCTCCGTCGGTTCTTTTGGTTTACCGGCGTAGTGCGTGGTGTCGACATTAAACAGCAGATAGTTGCTCAAGAGGTGCCTGTGGTGATATCGCTTGCCACCCCGCTCCATGTAATGGTCGGCGCTCCACGGTAGCCACAACTGCTTATTCCCAGCCAGAAAATTGACCGGCCCATAATCCACAAGGAGATGGTCCTTTGTGAGTTCGAGCTTTCCTTTAACGGGTTCCCGCACGTCGGTTTCCACGCGCAAAACGGCAAAGCTGACGCTGGAGATCCAGATGCGCCCCTTCACCGGGACCTGGAAGGTTTCATAATTCAGCTGCCAAGTGCGAACTCCCTCTCCCTTGGCGTCCCGCTTCTCCACGAAGTGGACTTGCCACGCTGCCTGCCCGCGCACGTTAGAGAGTCCTTCGCACGAGTAATCGAACCGCTGGCGATAGACGGGTTGCAGCACGTTCACACCCATGCTGTTGAGGTTGGTGGAAGTAATGGTCTCCGAAGGACCGGACCTTTCATCCTCGCCACTGCGAAATTCTCTTACGTAGAAAGAAGTGTTCCCAAGCGGATAAACGAAAACGATGTAAGGGTAATCGTGCGTTTTCACGGGTCCGGGCCAGCCATAGCGGTCTACCTCTTGCCGCTCGATGTGCTCCGTGGCCGAGAACTTCTCAAAATTCCCCAAATCCGAATTCAGCCGGTGCAGCGCGGAATCCAGGATTGCCTCTGTCTTGCAATTCGCATTCGGCGCTACATCGTACAGGGCGCTATCCGTATCCGGCGGAGCCCACGGATGTTCGACAACCTTCACGAAACTGGCGGTCGGAGCTGCGGGAAGTGGAAGACTCGCATCGGAGGCGGCGCTATCCCCTGCACCTTCGCTTTCCATGTGCGCCAGCAATTTCTTGGCCTCGGCAACGCCGGGATCGTTCGGATATGTCTTTAGAAGAGCTTCCAAAGTCAGCTTTGCGTCAGAACGCTTGCCCTCGGCGGCCTGAATCTCTGCCAGCAAATACATCGGCCCCGCGGCCTTATCCTTGGCCAGGTGAATGGCTCGCGTGGCCTCCGCTTCCCCATCACTCAGCCGATTTACCTTCACGTAGGCAAAGGCAAGTTCGTAGTTGGCTCTCCAACCCGCGCGGCCCAGCGACACAGCTTTTTCCAGTGAAGTGATTGCGTCTGCCGGCGCCCCGCTCGCCAATTGCAGATGCCCCAGGGAAACGAGCGCCAATTCGTGATTCGGATCCAGAGAAAGTGTGTGCTTGAAATCCTCGCGGGCCGCATCCAGATTTTGTAGCCCGAGTTCCGCAACACCTAGATAATAATAAGCGTCGGGATTGCTCGGAGCTTTCTGCGACACCTTGGCAAAGATCTTCTTGGCGACATCATAGTGAGCTTTGTTGAGTGCATCCATGCCCTTCTGCATGTCCACTCGAAGCTGCAGAGTCAGAATGTAAGCGGGAGAAGTGCCTCCTGTCCCTGTCGACATGGATTCCGGGATCAGGTAGATGAATACGGGAAGGCTCGCGTGGCCGAAAACCAGGCTTACATTCTCGGTTACCTTATGATATCCCGGGCACTCCACTACCACTGTGTATTCACCTGGCGAGAGATTATTGAATTGGGCCCCGGTTGAGCCTTGCGTCGTTGCGATCGTGTCGAAATTCGCAAGCGGGGAAGTTAGATGGACGATCGCCTCAGAATCGATCGCATTTCCGTGCTGGTCACGCACGGAAATCTCCAGATTAAACGCAGGGTTGTTCTCGACCGAAGCAATATTGGCCGGAGCACCGTTTGTAGGGGCCCCGCCACCCCGCTGTCCCCATACCGGAGACGACACGAAAATTAGCGCACACCACAACATCGCGGATCGCCCCCGCTTCCGTGAGGACACAGCCACACCGCCCATATTGTGTCGCTCCCTTCTCTCGAGAGAACCCCTAAGGTTAAGCATCTGCGAATGTTCGGTCAAGGGGCTGCATCACCCTAATTGGTGAGGCTATCGGCAAGATAATAGGCGAGCAGTACTGGCAAATCTACTCATCCTACTGCCATGCAGGTCTCAACCCCCTCCCGGGTTACGCCCCGGGTACCTTGCTTTTACCGTGCTGCCGGAATATACTGACACTTCGCTCTGAAACGGGTCGCACCATAGAGTGGGCGCAAGCCCACTTTTTTGTTGCCGCCGGTAGGAACGAGCTTTTAACCGGCCTAGGTCGGGGAGTCTCCGCGTGAATTTGGAAAAGGTCCGCGAAGCTGCTGAACGCGTGGCGCGTTCAGAGGGCTTGGAAGTCGTGGATGTCGAATGGAAGATTGGTAAGCAGCGCTTCCTGCGGGTGTACATCGATCGGGTGCCCCCGCCGAGGCCGACGGATGCAACCGATGGCGGAACGCCGCCGGATCCCTTCGCCAAGATTAGTCACGCGGATTGCGAACGAGTGAGCCAGCAATTGAGCGTGATCCTGGACGTGGAAGAACTGATTCCCGGCCCGGGCTACATCCTGGAAATCAGTTCGCCAGGGATGGATCGTGCGCTCAAAAGGGCCGGAGATTTCGAGCGCTTCAGCGGACGTCTGGCCAAGATTACGACCAGCGAGCCGGTGGCTGAGGCCAAGTTCTTTGAAGGGCGCTTGCAGGGTTTCGCGGATGGCAAAGTCCGCATGCAGTTGAAAGGCAAGGAAGCTCGAGTCGTGGAAATACCCTTGGAGATAATTCGAAAAGCCAATTTGGTAATCGAATTCTAGGAAAGCGAAATGGCGAATCTGCTCTATCAACAAATTGAGATGCTCAGCCGGGAAAAGCATATCGAGCCCGAGGTGGTGATTGCCGCCATCGAAGACGCCATGGTTGTTGCCGCTCGCAAGTTCTACAAGTCGGAGGAAGACCTCCGCGGAAAGTTCAACCCCGAATCCGGGCAGGTGGACGTGTTTTCCGTCCTCACCGTCGTCGAGGAAGTGGCCGACCCCAAACGCGAAATTAGCGTCGCGGACGCCAAGAAAAAGAATCCCAACGCTGAAGTCGGCACTGAAATCACCACCAACAAGCCCACCGACGTGCTCGGGCGCATCGCCGCGCAAACCGCCAAGCAGGTGATCCTGCAAAAGGTGCGCGAAGCCGAGCGCGACACCATTTACAACGAGTATCACACCCGCGCGGGTGAGCTGGTCACCGTCATCGTGAAGCGCGCCGAAGGCCCGGACCTCATCGTGGACATGGGGCGGACGGAAGCACGTTTGCCGAAGCGCGAGCAATCTAAGCTTGAAACCTACAACATTGGCGAACGCCTTCGCGTGGTAATTCGTACGGTGGATCGCGCGGCAAAAGGCCCGCAAGTCATCGTTTCGCGCGCGGATGCCGCCCTGGTGCAACGTCTGTTTGAAATGGAAGTCCCCGAAATTTACGACGGCACGGTGCAGATTCGTGCGGCGGCCCGCGAAGCCGGCGAACGCACCAAAGTCGCCGTGGCCAGCCGCGACAAAGACGTTGACCCCGTCGGCGCCTGCGTGGGCATGAAGGGCATGCGCGTGCAATCCATCATCCGCGAATTGCGCGGCGAAAAAATTGACATCATT
>CAYOOS010000331.1:0-5326 GCA_964405585.1 uncultured Acidobacteriaceae bacterium
CTCTACGTCGGCCGCCCCGTTCATGGCCAATCCGAAAGCACCGTTGGCCTGTTCAAGCTTTCCGATGACGGCGCCGAAGCTGCTCGCGTCAACGTCAAGCTCGGTAAAACCTCCGTCAACACCGTTGAAATACTCCAGGGCTTGAAAACGGGAGATAAAATCATTCTTTCGGATATGTCAAACTGGGACGCTTTTGACCGTATTCGCTTGCGCTAAGGGAATCTATCTTGGAGGCACTTCGCATGGCTTCACCAAACGGCACGCTCATCAAAATGCAAGGCGTCAGCAAAATCTTCTTCACCGACGAACTGGAAACTCACGCCTTGGCTCAAATTGATATGGAAATCAAAAAGGGTGAATATCTCGCGATTGCCGGCCCTTCCGGATGCGGCAAATCCACTCTGCTGGCCATTCTGGGACTCCTGGATTCGCCAACCGAGGGCAACTATCTGCTCAACGGCAAACCCGTCTCCAGTCTTAAGCTCAATGACCGCTCGCGCATTCGCAATCGCGAGATCGGTTTCATTTTTCAGGCCTTCAACCTTATCGGCGACCTCACGGTCTATGAAAACGTGGAACTCCCGCTCACCTATCGCGGCATGGCCTCCGCCGAACGCAAGGAAAAAGTCCAATCCGCCTTGCAACGCGTCGAGATGGCCCACCGCGCAAAACATTACCCCGCGCAACTCTCCGGCGGTCAGCAGCAGCGCGTCGCTGTCGCCCGTGCCCTCGTCGGCGATCCTCTGATTCTCCTCGCGGATGAGCCCACCGGAAATCTGGATTCCAAGAACGGGGATGCGGTAATGGATCTACTGAAGGAGCTTCACGCCAACGGCGCAACTATCTGCATGGTCACGCACGACCCGCGCTACGCCCATCACGCCGAACGCACCTTGCATCTCTTCGATGGCCGAATCGTCTCGCAGCCCGTGGAATCCGCCTGATCCCGCGCGGCATGTTGTCACCGCATGCTTGTGTCGCGTGTCGCATGTTCGGCGCATTTCTCTTTAGTGTTTCAGGGCTTCAACCCTGACTTAAGTCCTGTAATTTGAAGTGGGCTTCAGCCCCTGAGGACTCTGCACTTTTTTTGTATTTCCGGGAAACAAAACTAGTGCCGCAACACCAGGCAGCCCGCAATCATGTCGTGCAGCGCCTGCTTCTTCTCCGTGAATCCCGCCATGATGTACCCGATCCACAGCGGAATCAGGGCGCTAATCATCTTCGCGAAATATCGTCCGGAAGCCCGGCCAAATGATACGCGGTTCGCCGCGCCGTCCGTTACGTACAATCCCAAGGCCTGCTTGCCCCAGGTTGCCTGCTTTTCTCCGCTCTCCAGATACGCAAAATAAAGCCACTGCAGCAACACAGCCACAGCGACAAAAGTAAAGACGATTGAGAGAATCCCCGCGATCGCCGCCGGGCTCGGTTGTTCATTCGAATGGCGCGATAAACTCTCCAGCGTCGCCGCCAGCCCCGTAAGGAAAATCAGCGGAATCACCAGCGCAAGAACGCCAGCCCCTACAATCAATCCGTCAATCAGATGCGCCACCCACCGCAGCCAGAATCCCGCGTACGTCACGCTCTGCGTCGTGCTGAACCCCGCGACTCCCACGTTCGCTGGCACTGCAACCTGCCCCGCTCCCGCGATCGCTGCTCGCACGACCGGAGTTCCGCACGTCACGCAAAAAGCGGCGTCCGCGCTTAAAATCGCACCACACTTGGAACAATACACAGTCATCCTCCTGGAATTCGTTTCTTTATCTATTCACGCTAAAGCGCATGGCCGCACCCTTCACTCGCTGCCATACGAATCGCTCACAGCCTTCCCGCGCGAATTCCCCAAGATACATTCGTGCTTCGACACTTCCCTTTTGTGCCGCTGCTGACAACAGGATGCGTGCCTGGCTACAGTTCTTTTCTACGCCTTTTCCCTTCCGGTACAAATCCGCAAGGGCCACCTCGGCGTTGATATTCCCTTTCTGCACCGCCGCCCATAGCAACCGTGCTGCCTCCGGGATCTCCGCCTCCCGCTTCTTTTCGCTTAGGATCAGCTCCGCCTTCTGGTACTCCTCTTGGCCGATATCGGTGGTCGCCCCAATGGAACTCGTCGACACGGGGATGCGGCTTTGTTGTACCGCTGGCTGAATCGCTGGCGCGCTCGGCGTTTTCGTGACTGCAGGTGACAACGTTGGCTCCGTTGGTCGCGCACTCTTCGTTCCACTCTTCTCTGCCGGTTGCTTCACGGCAGTGGCGCCTCCATCCTCTTGCGGTACGGTCAACGCTGAATTTACCGGCGCAGCATGCAATGGCAATTGCAAAGTGTCCTCCGGCATCGGATTCGCGGGTACATTGGACTCACTCGCCGAAGACCGCGGCGAGGCCGTCTCTTCCTCGCCAGCGATCACTTGACCCAGCCAGATTAGCGCATGGCCCACTTGACGATGCCCCACTACCGCGCTCGCGATCAGCGTCAGCACCACCATGATTCCGATCGCACGCGTCAACGTGAATCGCCTCGAAAGCGGTTCCTCTACTCTTTCGCTGCATTCGCTTTCCGCACCTAGCTCCGGCAGCGGCTCCAGCCTGTTTTCTAGTGGCAGCGGTTCGAGCCCCTCCACGGGCGCCGCCTCCACCGAAGCTTCCCGCGATTCGATTGGAATTTCCAGGCTGGGTCCAACCACGTTCTCGACAGGTACTTCTGTCAATTCGTTACCCGCCGCGGACCCTACCGATGCCAGCGAAATGCGCGGCAGTGTGAAACGCGATTCCGCTTGCTGTTCTTCGAGTAATGACGCGGATGGTACGGCAACCCAGTTCTTCTCCGTCACAACCTCAGGCGCCGCCTCAGCGGTTTTTCCATCTGGAATCGCAACCGGCGGATGGCTCGCATGAACTTCCTCCCGCCTCGTCTCAGCCGGAGCCGCCTCGGCAACAGGAGTGGGGGAGGCCTCCGGTTCCCGTGGTGGCGGCGCTGCCTCAGCGGGTTTTACAGTTGGAAGCGCAATCTTCGGAACGCTCGCATGAATCTCCTCCAGTAGCTTTTCTGGCGCAGCCGTCTCGGCAACAGGCGTGGGCGCGAGTTCCTTCTTCTGGGGTGGCGCCGCCTCAACGGCCTCCACCTTCGTAGCCGCAACGCGTGCGAGCGTCCGACGTGCTTCCGTACGCAATTCCTCCATCGTTGCCGTCTCGGAAGCATCAAAAGCAGCCGGTCGGTGCTCGTGCGCCGCGGGCCGCTCAGTCCCGGCCAGCCATCCGCGAATTTCTTCGCGGGCGCTTTGCGCTATTCCGCAAAACTCGATCCCCGCCAGGCGGCCATCTTCTTTGATCCAGGCGATCCGCCCTTCCCCGCTGATGCGCCTTGTCCCGTCCAGCGAAAATGCAAACTGTGTCTTGCCGCCCGCCTGCAATGGCATCATCGCCCGCAGCGCAAATCCTTCTTCCGAAAGATCGCGCATCATGCCCCCGTTGGCGGATTCCAGCTCAACGTAGACGAGGCTGCGCGGTCGATTGCGGACTTTCTTGCGGCGCTCGGTCTTGATGGTCATAGCGGATGTAAATGTTTGCATTCTAACTCTTCCACGCCGGCTTCTCTAGAAATAGTCGCCGTAAAGTTCGCTTGGAATACGCATAGCCACGGGCTTCCATCTTCCCGCCTCACGGTCGCAGCCTGAGTTTCACCTTGAGCACACTCCCGGCAATGCTCCCTCGCGTGCAATAGGTTTGGGATTACAGTTGGAGGAAAGCTCTCGTTTCATTCCTATGAAAATACGCATCGGACTGGCGACACTCCTCGTCATCGCTCTCTTGTACGCCGGCTATTGGTGGTGGCAGAAACCTGCCCCGCTTGGCGACACAGATTCCCTGCTGCTCGGCAATATCTCCAACCAGAGCGGCGAGAAGGATTTTGACGGTTCCCTGGAAGAGGCCTTGAGTGTTGCCCTGGAGCAATCTCCCCGCCTGAATCTCGTTTCCGACGAGAGAGTCCGCTCGGCTCTGCGGGACATTGGCCAGCCGGACACTACGATCCTCTCCCCCTCGCTCTGCACCACCCTTTGTCCGCGTGTCGGCGCAAAAGCCTTCCTCACCGGCACTCTAACTCACACCAGCGACGGCTACACCATGGAACTCGAGGCGACTCGCTGCCCCGGCGGCTCCCGCATCGCCCGCGAAACCGAATCCGCCGCTCACTCTGAATTGGTGATTCACCATCTAGGCGTCGCGGCAGCCCGCCTCCGAAGAAAGCTCGGCGAGAGCGAAGAATCACTCCGCAAATTCGACGTTCCCCTCGAGCGCGCCACCACTCCCACCCCGGCGGCCTTGCAAGCTTATGCCGAAGCCCGCCGCACCAACCGCGAAAAAGGCGACCTCGAGGCCGTCCCTCTCTACAAAAAAGCGATCGATCTCGATTCCCGTTTTGCCCTGGCTCGCTCCAGCCTCGCCGTCAGCTATTACAACCTTAGCCAACTGGCCCAATCCGCCGAGGAAATCCAACAAGCCTACGAAGCTGCCGATCGCCAGACCGTCCGCGAACGACTCAATGTCACCACGCTCTATTACGACCTCGGCGTCGGCGATATTGAAAAAGCCATTGATGGCTACAAGGAATATATCCGCACCTATCCCCGCGACGACATTGCTATGGGTAATCTCTCCAGCGAGTACTTCGTCATCGGCGATTACGAACAGGCCGCGAAGTATGCCCAGGACGCCCTGAAAATCGCTCCGGACGCCGCGGCTTGGTACGAAAACCTGTCCACGGCTCTGCTGGCATTATCGCGCGTGGATGAAGCCCAATCGGTTTTGAACGAAGCATTTTCGCGAAAACTCGATGATCCCGCTCTGCACGCCAATCTGTACTCGCTCGCCTTCATGAAGGGCGATACGAAACTTATGGCGGAGCAACTCGCATGGGCTGCCGGCAAATCCAATGGCGAAGATTCCCTCCTGTCTGCCCAATCCGATACCGAAGCCTATTTTGGCCATTTGAAGAGAGCGCGGGAATTTACCGAGCGTGCCGTGCAAGCCGCCCAAAAAGCGGATTTACCGGAGTCCGCTGCCACCTGGAAAGTCGAAGCGGGCCTCCGCGAAGCCGCGTTCGGCAATTACGATCAGGCGCGAAAATATGTTGGCGAGGCCCTGAAAGCTGCTCCCGATAGCAAGGATGTCCGCGCCATTGCCGCAGTAATCTACGCTCGCGTCGGCGATGACGCAAAAGCCCGGCAGATTACCGACGATCTACGAGCCCTGTATGTTTCCAACGTAGTGATGCAGAAAGCCTGGCTTCCCGTGGTGCAGGCGCAGACCGCATTGCACAAAAAGCAGAATG
>CAYOOS010000332.1:0-5300 GCA_964405585.1 uncultured Acidobacteriaceae bacterium
TCAGGAAGAGATTCAGCGGGCGCTGGCGAGAGTGTTTGAAGCGCTGGCGGCCAACCGCATTTCGACCCGGCGGGCGGCCACTCTGGCGTACATCGGGTTCCTGATGCAGCAAACCTATTCGGGGCTGAAGGCGGAAGCGCGAATGACCGCGTTGCAGGGCGCGAAAGACCTGCGCATGCTGCTGCAGATGAAGTATGGGCCTCCGTTGAGGAAAGAGGCGAGCGATCAGCGACCGGTGAACGGTGAACGGGAAGCAGGGGAAAGAGCGACCCAAGAGAAAGAAAAAGTAACGCAGAGACGCTGAGTTCGCAGAGAAGAGAGACCCAAGAGAAAACTGGGACCGGGGGCGTTTCACAGAGAGGGCACAGAGATAGGAACACAGAGAGCGCAGAGTTTGCAGAGATAGGAACGAAGAATCGACCATGCCGGTTGAAATTACCGGCTGAAGATCAGTTTTGTGGGGCGTCGGTTACGGCACGACTGAAGTCGTGCCCTCCTAAAGAGAAGAGCGAAGAGAAACCGGGACGAAGGAACAGGTTGCTGTTTCCGCAACGATGGCATGACTCGTTTGCCCTTTTGCGGCGTTTCCCCTTATAACTTACATTGAACCCAAACACCGCAACCAGCCCAGCGGAATAGGAACGACCTGTGACCCCAGAAAAAAAACGACTGCGCGTTGCCGTGCTCTTTGGCGGGCGCTCCGGCGAACACGAAGTTTCCCTGGCTTCCGCCGCCAGCGTGATTCGCGGCCTGGATCCCGACAAATACGAGTGCTTGCCCATTGGCATTACCAAAGACGGACACTGGCTGATCGGCGAAGGCGCGGCCAAATTGCTGCCGGACATATTGAAAGGCGGGCGTCGCGTGATGCTGACCGCGGATCCCACCGAACCGGCGCTGATGCCGATGGATCGCGGCGCGGGCGCACAACGCTTTGACGTGGTCTTTCCCGTGATGCATGGCACGTTTGGCGAAGACGGCACGATTCAAGGCATGCTGGAATTGGCCGGACTGCCGTACGTTGGCGCGGGCGTGCTGGGCTCCGCGGTGGCGATGGACAAAGATGTGGCCAAGCGTCTTTGCCAGGATGCGGGAATCGCCGTGGTGCCTTGGGTGACGGTGCACCGCTGGCGCTGGGAAAAAGAGCCGGAAGCGGTGCGCACGGAAATTGGAGCGAAGTTCGAGTATCCAGTGTTTGTGAAGCCCGCGACGCTGGGCTCATCGGTGGGCATGAGCAAGGTGCATTCGGGGGAAGAGCTGGCTCCGGCGCTGAATCTGGCCGCGGAATTCGGCATGAAAATTCTGGTGGAGAAGGCGGTGACCGCGCGGGAGATTGAAGTAGCCGTGCTGGGCAATGACGAGCCGAAGGCTTCCGTGCCGGGGGAAATCGTACCGCACCGCGAGTTTTACGATTATCAGGCGAAGTACCTGGAGGATGGCACGCAACTGCTGATTCCCGCGGATTTGCGGCCAGCGCAAGTTACGAAGATTCAGTCCATGGCCGTGGACGCGTTTCGCGCGCTGGAACTTTGCGGGATGGCGCGCGTGGATTTCTTCCTGGAGAAAAAAGGCGGAAAGATATTCTTGAACGAGGCCAACACGATTCCCGGTTTCACCTCGATCAGCATGTATCCGAAATTGTGGGAAGCGAGCGGAATCGGCTTTCGCGAATTGATAGATAAGCTGATCGAGCTGGCGCTGGAAATGCACCGCGAAAAGGCGCGTACGAAATATGCGATTGAACTTCCCGAAGGCCCCGGAGGCGCGCTGGCGGGATGAAGCTGGATTCGTGACGCGACGAATTTGAGTTGGCCGGAAGAGCGTTTGCGCGCGATTTTCTGAAAACCCGCGGCGGGCGAAACGCATCCTAATAAAAGAGGAAATGGAAAGAAGAGGTTTGCGGCGAAGCGCCTCTCTTGTTAAAGTTTTCTTGCTGGGCCCGAGCTCGCCGGGACTGGCAACCTGACGCTCGCAGGCGGGAGACACAATCATGTCACTACTCGAACCACCTGCTGAACAACCACACAAATCACGTGCGATGACGATTACGGTCGTCGTTGTCGTGTTGGTTTCTGTAATCGCGCTGTACTTCACGTTTCGCTATTACCCGGAGAAAAAGGCGACGGTGCAGTTCTTCGACGCGCTAACCACCGGCGATACGGCGAAAGCTTACGCGCTGTGGAAACCGACGTCGAGCTACGCGATGAACGATTTCCTGGCGGATTGGGGAGCAAGCGGCTACTACGGGCCGGTGAAGAGTTACAAGATTATGGGCGCGAAGTCCGTGCGGAATAGCAATTCCATCGCCGTGAACGTGGCCATCAGCCCGTTTGTGCCGATGCCCGACCCGAGCGACGGCGAGAAGAGCCAGAAAACCAAAGTGGTGACAATCTGGGTGACACCCGCGGATAAATCGCTGAGCTTCCCGGTGCCCTACTGACGTTGCGGGCACGTTAAAATTCCAAATTATTTCTGGATCTCTGCGAGCGCTGCCGCTAGTTCCTTTGGACTTACGCTCGCCGTTCCGAGTTTGCCGACGACAACGCCCGCGGCTGTGTTCGCCAGAAACGCTGCATCGGCGAGCGAAGCGCCTGCGGCCATCGCCAGAGCTAATACGCTGAGAACTGTGTCTCCCGCGCCAGTCACGTCAAAGACCTGACGGCCCGTTGTGCCACGATCGATTCCGGGTTGCCCAACGCGCGCGTAAGTCACCTCGAAGCTGGTTGCGGGAATGTGAATGGTGCGCGGAGAAGCTTCCTCGAAGATGCTCATGCCTTTTCGGCCACGCGTAATTACGACCGCGGCGCAGCCGAAATGCGGCAACAGCGCACGTCCCGCTTCCTCGATGGATTTCTCGTCGGGGAGTTCCCGCGTCACGTAAAAGCCAGCTTCCTTTGTATTGCAGACGATTACGCGCGCACCGCGGTAAGCGTAGAGACGCGACCTTTTCGGTTTCACAAATACCGGGATATTTCCCTGGTGACAGGCATGCAGGACGCGGTCGGCAAAGGTGTCAGTGATGAGACCTTTGTCGTAGTCAGAGAGCACCAAGGCGTCGAGCTGCTTCAAGGAAGGCAACAACAATTGGAAGAGTTTCTCAGATACTTCCGGGGCCAATGAATCGAGGCACTCATTGTCGACGCGAACAATCTGATGATGCTTGGCAATGACGCGGGATTTCAGGGTTGTAAGGCGATGAATATCGGCCAACACGCCGCGCTCGCCAATTTTGGCTGCGCGCAAGCAGGCACGCAAGGCGCTGCCCGCCTCGTCATCCTGCAGCTTCTCTCTCGCCTGTTTCAGCGAGCTTTTCTTGCCGCCGATGACGCCGAAGATCTCGACATGCGCGCCGAGAGTTGCGAGATTGACGGCGACGTTGCCTGCGCCGCCCGGACAATCCGACTGCGACACGAACTTCACCACTGGTACGGGCGCCTCATCGGAAAGACGGCTGGCCTCGCCCCAGAGGTAGCGGTCGAGCATGAGATCGCCGAGGACGCCAATGCGGATTTTGCGGAAACGCGGGAGCAGACGTTTGAAGCCGGGAATCGAGTTGGCGAAATCGGGGGACATGCGGCTCTTTTCAGTGGCGAGATTAATCCGGGGCGACGGTGGCTTCTTCCGGCAGCATCACGGGAATATCGTCGCGCACGGGATAGATGCGTTTGCAGGCTTCGCACTTGAGCCCGGACTGATCTGGAAGAAGATGCACAGGCTTCTTGCAGAGCGGACAAACGAGAATAGCGAGAAGTTCGGGAGAGATGCTCATCATGTGCTCCATCGGGCGAACTCAAACTTTAGCAAAGGGGCCCATGAAGCAGCAAGGCGGGGCATCTCGTAAGTCGAGGTAGACGCAAACCCGGAGGGGCGCGGTGAAATCAAGCTGTTAGCGAATCGTTCCGGAGGGGTCGGGCGGAGGTGCGGCGATGACGAAGTTTTCCGAGGCTGCCGCGACGTTGGGAAAGACGGTGATAACGCGATCAACCTAGGTGAGCTTCAAAGTGCCCTCGAGCATACTAGAAGCACCGGCCAGGCGGAGATCTCCCCCTGCACTTTCTTGAACGCTTGGCTGTGCGCATCCTGGCCACCGGGCCACCAGAGGGTTCGCGGACGCCTTCTTCCCCGTTCAGAAGTATCGTCCGCGACCTTGAGAGCGAAGCGACACGGCTGGATGTGGATTATTTCTTGGGAGTAGTCACGTGGCCACGCCCATCCCGCTCTTCATTTCCTTTGAAATGAGCACTATCGACACGCTTGGATGGCTCGGCTTTCTCCCCACGGTTTGGCTTTGGGCCCTTATAGCCGTTCTGTGGGTGGAGACTGTTGTCCACGTTGCCCCGGAATTCTGTAGGGCCATGAAACCATGGGCCGGCGCCAATGAAGACGCCCTCAGTAAACCATTCTGGACCATAGTAGCCAGTGGGAGCACAGTCATAGGGTGCGGCGTCATAGTAGCCGTAGGGACAGTCAGGGGCTACCCCGATGTCAACGGTGACTTGGGCCTCCGCTTTGGGGACGGTGGCTGTTAAGCAGCATGCAGCCGCAGCAGCCAAGATCAGAACTGTAAATCCGCGCATAAATTCACCTCGTTAGTCTATGTTTCCTCGAACAACCTCATCCTAGGTCGATTCGCAATGCCGCGTCTGTGCGGTATTGGGCACTTTAGAGATTTAAGGGGTGGCAGCGACCAGGTTTAATTGAGAACAGCCCGACAGATGAGCTCCCCAAGGGAAGTATTGTCGGATCGGCTGATTAGATGGTGTTGCAGCGACCGGTTGAGCTGGTACGACTTACCGGGACTTGCGCACCCCGCTCCTTTCCGAAACGGACATCGGAGCTTGAGCGCATGCATGACAGAAAGCAATTCACGGCCATTTCTCCCTGAACTCCAAAGTGCAATCTCGCCCATTTGGATTGTTCCTAACGACATTGAGCGCTGGATTTTTGTCGTTCAGTGAAGGGTAGTGTAAATCGGACCAGATTTGTCGTATATTTGCAGATGCAAATTATTTGCATGAACTATCCAAACTGGGAGACTGTGGGTGTCTATAACAGGGTGTTTTTCGGAGAGGCTTGCTAAGGGGGTTCCATCTTCAGCTTTGAGGCGATTGAAAGGCGTTATCTGCTGTGCTTTCTTGTTCCTCACACTTGTTGCCACGGAGTCGCGGGCCGGAATCGGGGGAAGCATCGCAGGGACGGCGCTGGATCCAAGCGGCGGGGTGGTGCCAAAGGCGACAGTTACGGTTAGAAACACCGAGTCCGGTATCCAACAAATCGTGCTCACAAATAGTAAAGGCTTC
>CAYOOS010000333.1:0-5287 GCA_964405585.1 uncultured Acidobacteriaceae bacterium
GTTACGGCGAACGCGACAAATTCGGCCTGGCGCTGAATGATCTGGTCGCGAAGGGCGAATTGAAGGCGCCTATCGTGATCGGCCGTGACCATCTGGATTGCGGCTCCGTGGCCTCACCCTACCGGGAAACGGAAGCAATGAAGGACGGTTCTGACGCCATCGCCGATTGGCCGCTATTGAACGCTCTGCTTAGCACGGCAAGTGGCGCCTCCTGGGTTTCCATTCACAATGGCGGCGGCGTGGGGATTGGCTATTCGCAACACACCGGGCAGGTAACCTGCGCGGATGGCACCGGAGAGATGGCCAAGCGCATCGAACGAGTGTTGACCAATGATCCCGGAATTGGCGTCGCTCGGCACGTGGACGCGGGCTACACGGAAGCAATTGAGTTCGCGAAAAATACGGGCGTAAAGGTGCCAATGTTATAGCAACTCTTGCAAAGAATCCGCGCGAGGGAATGGTCACAAGGGCATTTTCGAGGGGGCAAAGAGATGTACACCATTCTAGGAGCGACCGGCAATATCGGCTCGGTGATTGCCAAGGCACTTCTTGCTAAATCGGAACGCGTGCGCGTGGTCGGCAGAAGCGCCGGGCGGCTGCAGCCGTTTGTGCAGCGAGGCGCGGAGGCGTTCGTCGGGGATGTGGCGAACACCGAAGCGATGACGCAAGCTCTAAAGGGTTCGCGCGCCGCCTTTTTGATGATTCCGCCGGCAATAACTTCGCCGGACTATCGCGCGGCTCAGGAAAAGATCAGCGATGCTATCAGCACAGCCGCGAAGAACGCGCGGCTGCCCTACGCACTAAGCCTCAGCAGCTTTGGCGCGCAAGCCCCGGCGGGAACGGGCCCCATCACGGGCCTCCACAATCTCGAGCAGAAACTGAATGCCATCGATGGGCTCAACGTGCTGCATCTCCGCGCCGGGTATTTCTTTGAGAATCAGCTGGCGGGCATTCAGATGATTCATATGTTGGGTGTCTTCGGCGGCGCGTTTAATAGCGAATTAAAGATGCCGATGTTGGCCACGCGCGACATTGGAGATTACGCTTCCGGGCGATTATTGAAACTCGATTTCAGCGGCAAGGGCACGCAGGAACTCCTCGGCCCGCGCGATTTGACCATGCATGAAGTTGTCACTGTGATTGCAAAGTGGCTGAACAAGCCGGATTTGCGTTACGCGCAATTCCCCTACGATCAGGTGCAACAAGTCTTGTTGCAGGTGGGCGCGTCGCCGAAAACAGCGGCCAGCTTCATCGAGATGTTCCAGGGGATCAACACCGGCATCGTTGCGGCAATGGAACCCCGGTCCGCCGCGAACACCACGCCCACCACCATTGAGCGCTTTGTGAAGGATGTGTTCGTCCCGGCATATCAGGGCAAAGCCGTCGGGGCCTAGGTGCAATTGGCGAGCGGGTCGGACATAATAGCAACGCATTGAGCGAGAGCCTACTCATCACAGGTGCTGCGCAACTTCTGACGCTGCGCGGCGAAGTTCCACGCAGAGGCAGTTCCCTTTCCAAACTCGGCCTGGTCAAAGATGGCGCCCTGTTGGTACGCGAAGGGGAAATCTTAGCAGTGGGTCCGCGCGCGCAGGTCGAAAAGCATGCAGCGGCGCGGCAAGCGGAGAAGCTTGATGTGGGTGGCCGCGTCGTTCTGCCGGGATTCGTGGATTCGCATACCCACCTGATCCATGCAACGAGTCGCGCGGAAGAGTACGAGCTGAAAATTCAGGGGGCGAGCTACGAAGAGATTGCGCGCAAAGGCGGGGGCATCCTGAATTCCGCGAAGAAATTGCGGGCGGCGACCGCGGATGCGCTGAAACGCCGGGCGCGCGCCGCGCTGCAGGAATTTGCGTCGTATGGCACAACGACGGTGGAAGCGAAAAGCGGGTATGGGCTGGATGTCGCAAGCGAACTAAGAATCCTGGGCCTGCACCGCGAGCTGAACGCGGAGCAGCCGCTGGAAATCGTCTCGACTTTCCTCGGAGCGCACACCGTGCCTGCGGAGTTCCGCGGCCTGCCAGGCGGTGCGCAGCGCTACATCAGGCTGCTGGTAGAACAGTTGTTGCCGGAAATCGTAAACGAAAGACTGGCGGTATTCTGCGATGTATTTTGCGATCGCGGCGCGTTCACGCGGAAAGAGTCGGCGCAGATATTGATCGAAGGCAAGCTGCACGGGTTGGCGCCACGCATCCACGCGGAGCAACTGTCGCACACCGGCGCGACGCAACTTGCGGTACAACTGGAAGCCGCGAGCTGCGATCACCTGGAGCAGGTGAATGCCGCCGATATACGCGCGCTGGCGAAATCGCGCACGGTGGCCACATTGCTTCCAGGCTGCGATTTTCATCTGGGCCTCAAGCGGTATGCACCGGCGCGAAAACTGATCGAAGCCGGCGCCATTGTGGCCCTGGCAACGGACTACAATCCGGGCACCAGCCCGACGATGAGCATGCCCATGATCCTATCGCTGGCGTGCTCACAACTCCGTATGACCCCGGCGGAAGCCATTGCGGCCGCAACCATAAACGCGGCCTTTGCACTACGCAGGGAAAAGCGGATTGGTTCGCTGGAAGCTGGCAAGCAGGCAGACCTGGCGGTCTTCGAGGTGGAGGATTACCGCGAAATTCCCTATTATTTTGGTATGAACCGCTGCTGGATGACCATGAAACGCGGCGAGATCGTTTACATGCAGGATTGAAATGCCAGTCGCAAATGGGGAGCAGAGAGACTGTTTCCCTGTAAAGACGGAACTCAGCCCATGAATCGATTGATTGAGTGTGTGCCGAATTTTTCCGAAGGACGCGACCCCGCGAAGGTCAGTGCTATCGTGGATGCCATGCGCAGTGTGCCCGGCGTCTACGTGCTGGACCAGGAGATGGACGCCGACCACAACCGCTGCGTCATTACGTTGGCGGGTGATCCCGACGCCGTCGCCGAAGCATCCCTTCTCGGCGCTGGCCGCGCCATGGAACTGATTGACATGAACGTGCACAAAGGCGCCCACCCTCGCGTTGGCGCCACCGACGTTGTCCCTTTCATCCCCATCGAGGGTGTGACGATTGAGGATTGTGTATCCCTGGCGCGGCGCGTGGGCAACGAACTCTGGAAGCGTTACCGCATCCCGGTTTTCTTTTACGAGGCCGCGGCGATGCGCCCGGACCGCGTCAATCTGGAGAATGTCCGGCGCGGGCAGTTCGAGGGATTGCGCGACGAGATGAAACGCAATCATGATCGTCAGCCGGACGTCGGCGAGCCGAAAGTGCATCCTACGGCGGGCGTGACCGTTGTTGGAGCGCGCAAATTCCTGATTGCCTACAACGTGAACCTCAACACGCCGGATGTGGGCATCGCCAACAAAATCGCGAAAGCCATCCGGTTCTCCAGCGGCGGCTTGCGCTACGTGAAGTCGATGGGCGTCGAACTGAAAGCGCGCAACCTCGCCCAGGTGTCCATCAATCTGACGGATTTTGAGCAGACTCCGATGCACCGTGTGTACGACATGGTGAAGCGCGAAGCGGCGCGTTATGGCGCGGTGCCCGTGGGCAGCGAAATTGTCGGGCTCATCCCGAAGAAGGCCATCGAAATGGCCGCCGATTATTTCCTGCAGTTGGAAAACTTCTCGCCAGCGCAAGTGTTTGAGAACAAGCTGGCCGCGGTGTTGAGCGGAGCGCCCCTTGAAGCGAAGGGCGGCAAGCTGGGCAACATGGCACGGCCATTCTTGCAAGCCGTGGCGGAACCTACCGCGACGCCAGGCGGAGGCAGCGTTTCCGCTCTCGCAGCGGGCCTTGCCGCGGCGCTCGGGCAGATGGTGGCTGGACTCTCGCGGAAGAAGAAATCACAAATTTTGCACGTGGACAAACTCAGCGAGCAACTCGATGCTCTTCGCAAGACAACGGATGAATTGACCGTGGCGATCGACCGCGACGCCGCCTCTTACGACGCGGTGATGGCCGCGTTCAAACTCCCTCAGGGAAACGACGAGGAGACGCGTCTTCGCGAGGAAGCCATCCAGAAAGCCACGAAAGGCGCGGCAGAGGTGCCCCTGGAAGTAGCAGAGAAGGCCGCTGCGCTGCACGCCAGGCTGGTGCAACTGGAGGCCATCGCGGCGGCATCCATGAAGTCGGATCTGCGCGTCGCGCGTCTAATGGCTATAGCGGGCGGAAATGGAGCACTGGCCAACGTGGAGATCAACTTGGACGGGTTGAAAGATACTGCCTACGTCGCCACCATGCGCGGAAAAGTTGATGAACTGCGCAAGCGCCTCAGCGCCTGAATCGGATATAGCGTACACTGAAAATTGCCCCAGACCCCCGAAAGGAGCTTTACATGAAGTGGACTAACACGCTCACGCGGTGTATTGCGGCCTCTGCAGTACTCTTGTTGCTGACCGCCGCTGCGAAACCCGCGAAGGCCGGAAGCCTGAGCGCGGATACCATCGCCCTGTTCCCTAAAGAGACGGGGGAGTTTGCTTACGCGGATCTAAAGAAAGCGCGCACCATGAAGTGGTATCCAGCTCTGCAGGAGCAGATGCTGCCGGAACGCTTCAAGCAATTCGAAAAGTTCCTGGCATCGGCCGGAGTCGATCCCAACACGCAGGTGGATGAACTCGCATGGGGACTCGTGGCGCAAAGCTCGACCAAGCAAGACACCACGGCCAATGGCACAGCCACCGGCACGACAAATGCCGCGACCGGCAGCGTTCCCGAAAGCGAGGAGATTGTCGGGATCGCGCTCGGCAGCTTCAATCCGGATTCCACGGAAGCGTATTTCAAGCAGCAAAAGCTGGCCACTTCCAAGGCGCGCGGTTACACGTTATTCGCGTTCGGTTCCGGAACGGGACCGAATGATTTGTTCTTCTTTTTTATTGATTCCAGCAAGGCTGCGTTTGGCCACAAACAGCTCCTCGAGAAGATGATTGAAATTCGCTATGGCAGCGAAGAGGGCATGCTGCGCAACGACAAGTTGTACAACCTGATCAACGAAATAAACGGCACTGGCGTAGTTTGGGCGGTCCTGGACCCCAGCTACACACGCCTGGCGATGTCGCAACTGGCTCCCGAAGTGGAACAGTTTCCTGAAGCCGCCAAGCTCGTGCAAAACATGCAATCCATGATCATCAGCGTTACCGCAAGCAGCGGCCTCGAAGGCAAATTCCAGGCCGTATGCGCTTCGACGGACGATGCCAATACGCTCAGCCAATTGATGGCTGCGGGTTTGATGTACAATAAATACCAAGCCAGCAAGGACAACCCCGACCTGGGACAGTTGTTGGATCAGGCCAGCGTTA
>CAYOOS010000334.1:0-5283 GCA_964405585.1 uncultured Acidobacteriaceae bacterium
AAGCAAAAGACGACCCACCGGAGCGAAGGGTATGGGAGAAGAAAATCTGTATACAGTATACACAATTAAAGAGAAATGCGGAAGGGCAAGTGGACGGAGTGGGGCCAACCGGTAAGGTTGGGCGGGAGTTGAGAAAGAGGCGTCTTGTCAGGAAAAGATGGTTCGTATACTTTATACGTGAATTTGGCTCCTTGTTAGAACCCGCATTTCAAGAATAGGGGGATCGATGCACCCACGAATTGCAAGAGTTTGCAGCTTTGCCGCAGTTCTGTTCGCGCTCGTGTGCAGCCCGCTGGCAGTGATGGCACAAACCACGAACGCGCCGGAGGGCAAAGATTTACGAGAGATGATAGCGCAATTCAGCGCGGACCAAAGGAGCCTGCTGCGAACGTACAGGATCCCCACGGCGAGTTCTCGCCAGGAACGGATGGCGCAGTTTTATAAGGATTCCCTGGCGGCGCTGAAGCGGGTGGACTTTGATGATTTGAACCAGGACGGCAAGATTGATTACGTGGCCTTTCAACATTATTTGACCCACCAGTTGCATGGGCTTACGCAGCAGAGCCAGCAGTACGAGGAAATGGAGCCGCTACTTCCCTTTGCAAAGACAATTGCGCAACTGGAGGATTCAAGGAGGCGCATGGAAACTCCCAAAGGAGAGCAGTGCGCTTCGACTCTTGCGGGGATGGTGAAAGAGATTGCGCGGGTGCGTAAGGCCGAGGAGGCAGGATTGGCCGAAGGGGATAAAGCAAAGGCAACGAGCGCGCCCGGGCTGCAGCCCATACGAGCGAAACGCACGGTGGCGCGACGTGCTGCACGTACCACCAACAGCCTGCGTAAGTCATTGCAGGAATGGTACCAAAACTACTCCGGGTACGACCCTAACTTCACCTGGTGGGTGAACGAGCCTTACAAGGAAGCAGATAAAGCGTTGGAAGGATATGAAACATTTCTGACGGAGAAGCTGGTGGGAATCAAAGCCGATGACAAGAGCACGATCATTGGAGACCCGGTAGGCCGGGAAGCCCTGACGGATGAACTGTCGTACGCGATGATCCCGTACACGCCAGAGGAGTTGATCGCCATCGGCAAGAAGGAGATGGAGTGGTGCACGAAGGAAATGCTGAAGGCCTCGAATGAAATGGGTTACGGAGATGACTGGCACAAAGCGCTGGAGCATGTGAAGGAGATGCACGTCGAGCCGGGCGAACAGCCGGAGCTGATTCGCAAGCTGGCAGTAGAAGCAATCGAATACGTGGAGAAGCACGACCTGGTGACAGTACCGCCGCTGGCCGAGGAAGACTGGCGAATGGAGATGATGAGCCCGGAGCGCCAACTCGTAAATCCGTTTTTTACGGGCGGCGAAGTGATCAGCGTGTCCTATCCAACGGACACCATGACGTTTGAACAGCGCATGATGAGCATGCGCGGGAACAATATTCCCTTTGCGCGGGCCACGGTATTCCACGAACTCATTCCCGGGCATCATTTGCAGGGGTACATGTCGCAGCGCTATCGCAGTTACAGGCAGATCTTTGAAACGGCCTTCTGGGGCGAAGGAAATGCGCTGTATTGGGAAATGCTGTTCTGGGATATGGGATTCGCCAAGACGCCGGAAGAAAAGGTGGGGATGCTCTTCTGGCGGATGCACCGCTGCGCGCGGATTATTTTCTCGCTGAGTTTCCACCTGGGGCTGATGACGCCCGACGAATGCGTAGATTATCTCGTCAAGAATGTTGGGCATGAACTGGATAACGCCACTGCGGAAGTTCGGCGGTCCTTTGACGGATCTTACGGGCCGCTGTATCAGGCGGCATATATGTTGGGGGCATTACAATTTCGCGCACTGCGGAAAGAAACGGTATCGGCGGGGCACATGAGTAATCGCGAGTATCACGACGCGATCTTGATGCAGAACGCCATTCCCGTGGAACTGCTACGGGCAAAGCTGTTGAACCTGCCACTGACGCGGGACTACCAAACGAACTGGAAATTCTATGAAGACAAGCCGAATGCCCAATAGTACAGACAATAGCAATTAGAAAAGGGAGAGCGCCATGAACCGAAGGAGATTCCTGAGAGACTTGGCGGTGGCGACCGCTGGGGTCCAGAGCTTAGCGGCGAAAGCCTCTGCGACGGGGCTGGAGAGTGATGAGGCTGTCTTTCTGGCGGAACCGGCGCCAGCCATCAACACCAGGAATGCGCCGAGTGTCGAAGGGCACACACTTCTTGCGGAGTTCAAGATCGGGGAAGCAAAGTGGAAGGCTTACGAGGATTTGCGCACGCGAAACGGAGTGATCACGTTTCTTTCCGCGTCGGGCCAGTGGCGAGTACTTTCCAAATATGTGGAAGCCACATTTGACGAGAGCGATCCTGCTTACCTGGGAATCAGCCTGGATGACATCGGCGTATCGGGTCCGGATTTGCTCGCGGATCGTCTGCTACAAGGAGGAGGCGATCCCAATCCTGAACAAGTGCGGTCGGCAGTTCCCCTGCTGGAATCGAGAATCAGCAAGCGCGAGGAGTGGGGAGGACGGCTGCCTTGGAACACGTTTGTGGGAACGAAAGAATGTTACGACACGATGCCGGTGATGTCCCGCGGAAGTACGCGAACTTACCATCCAGACCAGCACTTTCCGGAACTCGATTCGAAGGCCACACAAAAGCGTTATGAGGGAATTCTGGGCGGATGGATGCCTGCGGTGCGCAAGGTCTTCCCTCTTTCGGAAACGAGCTACATTGAAATTGTGGTGTTTGGCGACGTGCTAGCCAAAGACAAATTCATCGTGCAGACCTGGCATCGCAGCGCGCGAATCGAGAACGGAAAGATTACGTCTGTGTTCTACGCGTACAGCTATCCGGCATTTCCGCCGAGCCGCGTGGAACCACCCGCCGAAGAGTTTTACAGGGGATTGCTGGAGTTTGCCGAGTATTGGGACCGGCAGTTGCAGGATTTTGCACCTACATCGCTTCCCGACGAATCGTGGACGAACATGAGCAAGCATGCTGTGGCGCGCGAATTAATGGTGCGGCCCGGCGGGGTATACCCCAAATATGGCGCGGTGGACCGCGACTACTATGGATCGGAATACGACGGCTTTCAGGACATCTTCACCAGCAGCGTGAACACGAATCTGGAGTGGGGGCGGTTCGAGGCGGCGCGGGCGATTATCGACAATTACTTCACGGATTTTGTGGATGCTAAGGGTAACGTGAATATGCGCGGACCGGAAACCGCGCAGTACGGCCTGACACTGAACTTGCTGGCGCGATATTTCCATTACACGAAAGATAGCGCGCTGCTGCTGAAACACGGGGGCAAGATCGAAGCCACGGCGGAACTGCTTTCCGAATTGCACGAGATCAGTTTGAAGCTGCCAAAGGACGATCCCGGCTACGGAATCATCCATGGGTGGAGCGAATCCGATTCCTCACTGCACCCAAAACCTATGACGTGGTGGCTGCCGTACTACAGCAACAGCGCGTTTGCCGCGCGAGGATTGAAAGACATCAGTCAGGCGTGGACCGAAATCAACCGGGCAAAGCCCACGGCGGGACTGGAGAAACGCGCGGGGGAGTGGTCCAGGCGGTCGAAAGTGTTGCAAGGGACGCTAGTAGAGACGATGCGAAAGAACGTCAAGAACGACATGACACCGGCGTATATCGGACCATATGCGGGATCGCCGGGAACATTTCGCGAAACATTTAAGAAGGGAGAGACTCCCCTGCAATTGTGGGCGCACCGGCCGTATGCGGAATTGCTGCAGGCAGACATGTTGCCACCGGATCTGGCTAACACGGTGATTGATTGCATGCGCGGGTATGGGGCAACGACATTAGGAGTTGTGGCAAATGTGGGGCCGGCACTGCCGAAGAGCCGCGCCATTCTCGGCTTCATATCGTATGGCTACGCGCAAATGCTGCTGCGGCTTGATCGTATCGAGGAGTACCTGCTTTTTCTCTATTCGCACCGCTATCACGACCATACGCCGGGGAGTTGGACTGCGGGCGAGGTTTCCGGTCTTGAGGGAGACAGCTCGCTTTTCTGTATACCGGCGCAACAGACAATTCCGCTGTTGGTGCGATGGATGCTGGTGCTGGAAGATTCGGATGAAGACAAACTGTACCTGGCGAAGGGAGTGCCTCGCGAGTGGGTGGGGTCGGGCAAGGAGATCAAGATTGAAAAGGCGCCGACGCGGTGGGGGCGAATCAGTTTCAAGATGGCCACGAATCCAGGGACGAAGCGAGTGATCGCCTCGGTCACTCTGGCGAACGGTGCGGCACCAAAAGAAGTGCATGTGAAACTGCGCGTCCCCGCCAATTACAAAATCGAGAGCGTAACAGTGAATGGACATCATGCGAGCCTGGGTGGAGTCCACAAGGACACTGTGATTATTACGCCAGGCAATGCTCGAGCTTTTGAGGTGGTTGGAGAATACAGCTGAAGCGGATTGGCTCGGCCAAAGGCGCCCGCCTCAGAAGGTGGCCGCTACAACGGCAGTTTCCAGCAGTCCGTCACATTTCGGGGGCTTTAATCTCATAATTGACTGGCGGAGTGAACCCGAGCAGGTTCTGGACAAAATAATCCCAACGGCGGCGTATGAGGTAGTTATTCCTTTCACCGTGGGCCATATTTGGTACGAAGAGCATGTCAAAGGATTTGTTGGCCTTCATCAAGGCATCCACGAAGCGCATTGATCCCGCAGGGTGAACGTTGTCGTCCACATCGCCATGTTCGATCAAGAGATGGCCCGCAAGACGCCCGGCCATGGTGACATTCGATTGGGCGACGTAGTCATCCTGAATCGGATAACCCTGGTAGAGTTCGTTCCACCATGTTTTGTCCAGCCGGGGATCATGATCGCCGGAAATGGTGACGCCAACTTTGTAAAATTCAGGGAAGACGAGCATGGCGTGAGCCGCGCCGTAACCACCGGCGGAGGTACCGTAGATCCCCACGCGATCCACATCCATGTAGGAATACTTGGCGGCCATTTGCTTGATAAGGGCCACATGATCTTCGAAAGCGCCCCCAAGATTGTGGTAGGAAAACTCATGGAAGGCGCGCGAACGGCCGGTGGTTCCGCGACCGTCCATCATGACAACGATGGCGCCAAGTTCCGCCATGGCCTGCAGTCCTCCGCGAAAAATGGAGCCGCCAAAGGTCTTGGGAGTAAAGAAATCCTGCGGGCCGGTATAGATTTGTTCGATGATGGGATATTTTTTTGAGGCGTCGAAATTCGACGGACGCCAGATGAGCCCGTAGAGGTCCGTTTTCCCATC
>CAYOOS010000335.1:0-5237 GCA_964405585.1 uncultured Acidobacteriaceae bacterium
CAGCCGCGCTCAAATCGCATTTTGGAGAGGTTTTCACGCCGGCCGTGCGCAAGCAGATCTTGAGCCGGACCAGCGACGACGTTGATGACGTTGACTGCGACGAGGAGTATATCTCGCTCGCGGGGGGAGTAATTGCGGTCATTGCCACCGATCGAGGATATGCGATCTCTGCAGTGAGCCAGAATGGGACCGTTACCCCAGAGACCTATTACATATGCCAAACGCAGTCCCATCGCATCGTGGTCGATGCGGTGGCGGGCGGAGAACTCCGTTATCGGTCCTGGAACAAGCCGCGGGCAGTAACGGAGGCACCCGATCTGGTGCTTACGAAAGGAGAAAGCACAATCGAAGGCAACCGTTGCGGGGACCCGGTCTACGCATTCAAGAACGGTGCGACGGAATACAGAGTTGTGGGCAGCCTGAACTGCTACCCGACTTTGGAGATTTACGCACCGCCGAAGGGCGCCACCGGGCGACTGGAAGTTACTGTGGCAGGCAAACCGGCCGCAGATTCGTGGTGCTACTGACGGCATGTGGGACTAGGTCTCTGACCGTGCGATTTTGTACTTTGGGTTTTGCGCTTAGCTCGCGAACGTCACTTGCGGCAGCATGCGCTGGTTTCCTGCTTCTATTCCCAGCCAGTTCCCCAACCACCACGGTGGAATGCAAAAAATGGGACATCAAGCCTCTTCGTTGAATCTGTGGCACTGTCATGAATCCATTGGACGAGCCCATTGCCCGCGCTAAAGTCACCATCCTCAACGACGGAAAAGCACAAGATGCGATGACGGCAGGGGAAGATGGCAGGTTTTCATTCGACTCGGTAAACTCGGGTCACTACGAACTTCTTATCGAGGCGGACCATTTCCGCACCCTTAAATTTCCCATTGTCACGGCGAAAACGGAAAAGAAATGCAAGAAGGCGCTAAGCATCTCACTGGCGATTGCATCCGAGAACTGCGCAGGCGTGCGCCTCGTGAAGCGGTAGTGGCCGACCCGCGAACCCCAATCTGTAGCGACCGAGCCGTCAACTCCTGGTATGTCGGCGTACCCTCCATGTTCGTACTAAAATCCACCCCAAAGGCCCGCCAAATTTGTGGCCTTCCGGATCGATTCCCGGTTCCCCTCCAACCGCCCGGCTACAGCCGATTCTGGGATTCTGAGTGTTCTGGCGATGTTGCTCCAACAATTTGTTGACCACGTGGGTGGGCTGGTCCAGCGTGCGGGATTGGGCGTGGTAGTCATCGAGGTGAACAGCCACAAGTAGCGAAACAAATCTAGGGAGTTGGAATGCGGCTGAATTGGGGTGATTCGACTGCCAGCAAATGGTAAGCCTCCTCCATGGTATGGACCACATACGCATTGGGGCGGCTTTCTTCGCCCACCGCCACAAACATCCGTGCCAGGCCGTAGACCGAATCCCTGGGAGCCACGAAGACCACAGTCTGGCCAAGTCCGTAGGCAGGCGGCTGGGACGCAATTCTTATGATCATCTCGCTGGAGGCATCAACTCTTGTTATGCGAGAAAAGTCCTGGATACCCCTGCACGAAGGTCTTGCTGCCAACAACCTTCTGCCAGCGGCGTCGCCCTTCAACAAACTCTCGTCCGAAAGGTTGCCTTCCCAGCAATACCGAAGAATGTTATTAACAGAGTCGAATTCGAAATAACAGCCCACAATACTCCTCGCATTGGCGCGGGGGCACATCCTAAGCACAGTAGTCGCGGCATTGCAGTGATTTAGCTCACAACCAGTGCACAATAAATTCTGGCATGCTAAGTCCTGGCTTGTCGGCTTCCCGGACTAGTTAGTTCCAGTACCCATATGTACGGTTAGCGCCTATCAGGACTTAGCCCGCAATCTGTCTCTCTTCATTGACCCGACTGCCCTAGCAACCTAATATGTCCGGCACATGTCAATCTCCGACTCTCTCATCGGGCAGACTGTCTCGCATTACCGCATCATCGAAAAGCTGGGCGGCGGGGGGATGGGTGTGGTGTATAAGGCCGAGGATGCGCGACTGGAACGTGCGGTGGCGCTGAAATTCCTACCGGAAGACCTGGCGAACGACGCGCAGGCGCTGGAACGGTTCAGGCGAGAAGCAAAAGCGGCCTCCGGACTGAATCACCCAAACATTTGCACGGTATACGACATAGGAGAGGACGGCGGACGCGCGTTCATTGCGATGGAATGCTTGGAGGGGCAGACATTGCGGGACCGCCTCGCACTGGGAACGGTGCCGGTCGAGCAGCTGGTGCAATGGGGGATTGAAATTGCGGACGCGTTGGATGCGGCGCACACGAAAGGAATCGTGCACCGGGATATCAAGCCCGCGAATATTTTCGTGACGAAGCGGGGGCACGCGAAGATTCTGGATTTCGGGTTGGCGAAGCAATGGCCGGGAGGCGCAGGCGTTGGAGTGTCGTCGATGCCGACGGCGACGACGGAGGCGTTACTGACGAGCCCAGGTGTAGCGTTAGGAACCATGGCGTACATGTCGCCGGAACAGGCGCGCGGAGAAGAATTGGATTGGCGCAGCGATTTGTTTTCGTTCGGGATGGTGCTGTACGAGATGGCGACGGGAAGGCCGGCGTTTCGTGGACAAACGACTGCGCTGCTGCACGATGCGATTTTGAATCGCGCGCCGAAACCGATGCAAGAAATCAATCCGGACCTGCCTCTGGAGCTGGAACGGATCGTGGGGAAAGCGTTGGAGAAGGATCGCAAGCTGCGCTACCAGAGCGCGGCCGAGATACGCGCGGACCTGCAACGACTGCGCCGCGACACGGAGACGGGAAAAACCGCGCCGACGACGGCGAACGGAGGAGGAAGGCAAGGCAAGAAATTGGGCTGGGCGGTGGGGATAGGAACCGTGGGGCTGGCGGCGATTGCGAGCTTGCTGTATTGGCGCGGAGCAGAAACGACGCCGAAAAATAGCGGGAAATGGGAGCAGGTCACGTTTTTCACGGACTCGGCGGTGTACCCGGAGCTTTCGCCGGACGGGAGGCTGCTCGTATTCATCCGGGGAAGCGATACTTTTTTCGGACCGGGCGATGTGTATGTGAAGTTGTTGCCGTCGGGAGAACCGGTGCAATTGACGCGGGACAAAGGGAAGAAACTGTCGCCGACGTTTTCGCCGGACGGGACGCGCATTGCGTACAGCGTGGTGGGCCCATGGGACGAGTGGGAAGTTCCGGTGCTGGGAGGAGAGCCGCGATTGATGCTGAGGAATGCGTCGTCGTTGACCTGGGTTGAAAACGGTAAGCGGTTGATGTTCTCGGAAATCAAGACTGGGTTTCACATGGGGGTCGTGACCACGGACGAAGCGCGCGGCCAGCAGCGGGAGGTGTACCTGCCGGAAGGGGAACGCAGCATGGCGCACCACTCCTATTTGTCGCCGGATGGGAAATCGGTGCTGGTGGTGCAGATGAATTCCCAGGGAAAGATGACCCCGTGCCGGTTGGTGCTGTTTGACGGGAAAGACCAGGGGCGGGAAGTGGGACCAGCGGAAGCGCAGTGCACTACGGGGGCATGGTCCCCGGACGGGAAGTGGATGTACATGAGCACGAACAAGGGAGGGAGATTCCATATCTGGAGAGAGCGTTTCCCGAAGGGCGAGCCGGAACAGATAACGAACGGACCAACGGAAGAAGAGGGAATCGCCATGGAGAAGGATGGCAAATCGTTACTGACGTCGGTGGGAACGACGGACATGTCGGTGTGGATTCGCGACGGAAAAGAAGAGCGGCAAATCTCACCGGAAGGGACAACCTACAGTCCCACGTTTGCGGCGGACGGTAAGACTCTATTTTACTTAAGAAACGTGGAAGGAAGGAACGAAGCGGAAATGTGGAGTGTGGAACTGGCGAGCGGCAAGAGTGAAGCGGTGCTGCCGGGATACGCGGTGGAAACCGGCGGGGATAACCGGAATTACGCGGTGAGCGCGGATGGCCAGCGCGTGGCGTTCGCAAAGAAGGATGAGAAGGGGATGTTGCATTTGTGGGTTGCGACCATGGATCGACGCAGCGCGCCGGTGGAGTTGCGGGCGACGGTGAGCGAGGACGCGCCGAAATTCTTGCCCGATGGAAGGCTGATTTATCGTGCCACGGAAGGCGGGAAGAATTATTTGAACACCCAGAAGGCGGACGGAACGGAGAAGCGGCGAGTGAGCGAGGAGCCCATCCTGGAACTGCAGTCAGTATCTCCCGACGGGCGCTGGGCGATGGTGACACAGAAGGATAACCAGGACCCCGAGGCACCGTACCGGACAGTAGCGTATCCGAGCGCCGGGGGAGAGCCGATAGTGATCTGTGCGACGATCTGCTTGGGCAGGTGGAGTGAGGACGAAAAACACTTGGAATTAACGCTGCTCGACGTGAGCCAGACCTACATCTTGCCGGTACGGAAGGGGACGGATTTTCCGGAAATCCCAACCGGGGGATTCAACCGCGAGCGCGGACAGAAGGAACTGGCGAAAGGGACCATGATCGAGGTGAGGTCGGATTCGGTTTTTCGCCCGGATATGTTTGCGTACACAAAAGTGAGCATACGGAGGAATATTTTTCGAGTGCCGATTTCGTGAGCGGTCGTGCACGACCCGCATACAATCGCTGCTATAACGCGATTGGAAAAACCCTGCTATAAAGAATCGGATGGATGAGCTATCGTTCCCGGGTCCCAAAGGCGGGACCTGGGGCACCAAACATCTCTCGGGTGCCAGATATGCGCTATCCGCCGTCCAGGGCTGATATCCATCCTGGAATTAGAACTGAGGAAAAATATTTTATGTCGGAGCAATGGAGTAGCTTTTTTTCCATGGTGGGCAGCGGCGCGGCGGCGCTTGCAGGATTGATTTTCGTTGCAATGTCGATCAATCCCGAAATCATTATCCGAAACACGACACATAAAAACCGGGCAATTAACATGCTCACGGGCTTCACTGCAGTTTTCATGGCATGCAGTCTTGCGCTTATCGGAAATCAAAATTTCGCAGCGCTCGGCTTCGAGTGGCTTGTTCTCTGGCTTATCGCAACAGTCATCTTTATTAGGGGCTATGTTATAGCCATCAGATCGGGCATGAGTTCTATTGGACTGAGTGCGCCGCGGCTTGCGGGCGGCACAATTTGTTACCTCGCTGAAGTTATAGGCGCAATTTTCCTTATTCTCGGATATAGCGCCGGGCTTTATATCGCAGCTACCGCAACCATTATTTTATTCGGATTCCTCATTTCGGGCGCA
>CAYOOS010000336.1:0-5228 GCA_964405585.1 uncultured Acidobacteriaceae bacterium
CGCATCTCCGCTTCGATATCAATGGGTAGAAGTACCGATGTGTTGTGTTCGTCCGCCATGTTCCTCGCCTTAAATCACGGATACCTGCAACTACTTGCTGCTCGTGCGCTCGACAACATACACCTTCACCGTATCGAACGCGTCGGCGGCGTTAGTAAATCGTCGCGCCGCAAACTCCGCTTCTATTAGCCGCAAAAACGAATCGCGCTCGGCTTCATCGGCAAAGCTTATCGCCAAGCCCTTTTCATTGTCCGGCGCGTCCGTCGCCGTCGCGCGAAATTCGCTCACGCTCAACCCGCGCAACCCCGGCAACGTGGTCCATCCCAACTGGTAGATCATGCAATTAAGCTCGTAAGGGCGAAGCACATTGCGCCCCAGTCAGCAGCAAACTTAAATATCCAAGTTCACAACTTCCAGCGCGTTGTCTTCGATAAACTTCCGCCGCGCTTCCACATTCTCGCCCATCAGCGTCGTGAAAATATCTTCAGCGGCCACGGCGTCTTCCAGCTTCACCTGCAGCAGCGTGCGCGTATCCGCGTTCATCGTGGTTTCCCACAATTGTTCCGCGTTCATTTCGCCCAACCCCTTGAATCGCGTGATAGTGAAATCTTTCTTGGCATCTTCCATCACATAATTCAGAACGTCGGTGGCTTTTTCCTTCGTGACTTTCGTGCCATTGCGCGCCACCGTAAACGGCGGCCGGTTGAATTCCTCAATCTGTTTGGTCAACGCGCGCAGCCGCTTGTATTCAGCAGTGGAGGCCACCGCCCAACTGATCTTCTGGTTGTGTGGCGCCCCAAACTGAATCTCGTACAAGCTGTGCTCTTCGTCGAAATTGATTTTGCCTTCCAGCTTGAGCTTGCTCTTCTCGACTTCCTTCAGCAGTTTCTCCAGCGGCTTCTTCTCTTCAAAGTCGGTCTTCTTTTCCAGCCCGCTCTCCGCCAGCAATTCCACCAGCCCCGGCTCGCGCAGACGCCGCCCCAACTTCGCCGCAGCCGCTTCGTATTCTTGGACATTCAGCAGGAACGAAGTCAGTCGCGCTCCTTCCAGGCTCACGCCTTCCTTGGCCTTCACGATGTGGTCTTCCGTGGCGCGCTTCATCAGTTCGCGCGCAAAATCGCGTTCGTCGCGGATGTAGCGCTCGCTCTTGCCGCGCTTCACGCGGTACAGCGGCGGCTGTGCGATGTAGACGTGACCGCGTTCGATCAGTTCCTTCATGTGCCGGAAGAAAAAGGTGAGCAGAAGCGTGCGGATGTGCGAACCGTCCACGTCCGCGTCGGTCATCAAAATAATCTTGTGGTAGCGCAGCTTCCCGGCGTCGAAATCGTCCTTGCCGATACCGGTGCCCAACGCCGTGATGATGGCCCGGATTTCTTCGTGACCCAGCATCTTGTCGTAACGCGCCTTTTCGACATTGAGAATCTTGCCCTTCAGCGGCAGGATCGCCTGATACTTGCGGTCGCGCCCCATTTTTGCGGAGCCACCGGCGGACTCACCCTCGACCACGAACAGTTCGCAGCGCGCCGGATCGCGTTCCTGGCAATCGGCCAGCTTCCCCGGCAGTCCGCTGGAATCCATCGCGGATTTGCGCCGCGTCAGTTCGCGGGCTTTGCGGGCCGCTTCACGCGCGCGCGCCGCGTCAATGCACTTGCCGATAATGCGCCGCGCCACCGTGGAATGTTTGTCAAACCACTCACCCAGCTTTTCGTTGACGAGTTGCTCCACGTCTCCCTTGATGTCGCTGTTCAGCTTGCCCTTGGTCTGCCCTTCGAATTGCGGCTGCGGCAAGCGCACGCTGACCACGGCGACCAGCCCTTCGCGCACATCGTCACCGGAAATGCTCACTTCGTCCTTCTGCTCCTTCAACATTCCCGCTGAGGAAGCAAAGTTGTTGATCGATCGCGTCAGCGCCGACCGAAATCCGGAAAGGTGCGTCCCGCCATCCACGGTATTAATCGTGTTGGCAAACGCAAAAACGTTTTCACCGTAGGTGTCGTTGTATTGCAGGGCAATCTCTATTTCCACGCTGCCCCGCTTACCTTCCATATAAATCGGAGAATCGTGCAACGTGGTCTTGCCGCGGTTCAAATGCTTCACGAATTCCGCGATGCCCCCCGTGAATCGGAATTCCGCGGTCTTTTCGGTGCGCTCGTCATTTAGCGTGATTTTCAGGCCCTTGTTCAGGAAGGCATATTCGCGCAAGCGCGTGGCCAGCGTGTCGTAGCTGAATACGGTTTTCTCGAAAATCGACGGATCCGGGTGGAACTTCACTTTCGTGCCGGTTTTCCGTGTTTTTCCCGTTTGCTTCAACTTGGTGACGGGCTTGCCCTTTTCGTAACTCTGTTCCCACACGGCGCCATCGCGCTGAATTTCAAGCTCCAGAAAATCAGACAGCGCGTTCACAACGGAGACGCCCACACCATGCAATCCGCCGGACACTTTGTACGTCTCGCTGTCGAATTTTCCGCCGGCATGCAATACCGTGAGCACCACTTCCGCCGCAGGCCGCTTTTCCGTCGCGTGCATGTCCACGGGAATGCCGCGGCCGTTGTCCACCACGGTTACCGAATTGTCCGCGTGCACGGTGACGTTCACTTCGTCCGCGAAACCGGCCATCGCTTCGTCCACGGAGTTGTCCACCACTTCCCACACCAGGTGATGCAAGCCCATCTCACCAGTCGAACCGATGTACATGGCCGGACGCAGCCGCACCGCTTCCAATCCCCCCAGCACCTTGATGGACTTCGCGTCGTACTGGTGGCCGACTTTTCCCGTCACCGATTCCTTGTCGCCCATTTCTTCTCCTGACGTGCGTGCCTACGGCAAACCACTCGTGCGGAAAACGTCCCGGCGCACAACCGGGTTTCCGGCGGCAATGCTGCAAAACCTATTTTGGTGAAGCTAGGAAAGGCGTGAAGTTTGCAATCCCCGTTCGTCGCCTCACCCTTTGATCCCGTTACGGCATGGGACTCGTAGGGCTCCTTGCTTCATCCCATCCCGCGCTCCGGGATGTGGCGAAGACTTATGTTCTCCAGGATTGCTCGGCTGCCCCTGGCGCAGGGCGATCGTGGCCAAACTAACCTGGCGGACGTGCCAATTGCGAGGAAAAACCGCGAACCGGCAACACCCAAATTTTACTGGAAATCAGGCTTTTTCTCAAGCCGAGGAAAACACCTTGTGGATAAATAACCGCATTAGTTTCAGTTGGTTAAATAAAGGTATCAGCTGCCATCCTGGATTTGATTTGGCAAAACAGGAACTCACGTTTCAGTGCACAATGTCGTTCCATTTTTCACTTTTTCCAACGGTGCGTCATCTCCCAATTGGCAGTTCAAAAGAAGCCCTTACGCCAAAAACGCCATCACGGAGAATGGCGTTTCAAGGTTATTGTTTTTTGTGGAGGCTGGATCAAATGCGCATGGGCATGATGACGTAGCGATAGCGATAGCTCTCATCCGCCAGCGGGCGCATCTGCCCAGCGGACTGTTCGTCCTTCAGCTCGATACTGATCGGCCCTTCCGCGGCGGCGGCAAGAAAATCCAGCATGTAGCTGGAATTGAATCCGATGGCGATAGGATCGCCCTTGTACTCCTTCTCGATGGTCTCTTTCGCTTCACCATATTCGGGGCTGGAAGCGGAAATCTCCACGCCTTCGGTGGATACGGAAAGTTTCACGGCATGCGACCGCTGGTCGGCAAGTTGCGACACGCGCCGCACCGCATCGCTCAATTCCGTGCGTTCCAGCGCAATGGTCTTGTTGTTGTCGCGCGGCAACACCGCTTCGTAATTCGGGAATTGCCCGGTAAGGATGCGTGATATCAGCAGACGATGATCGACTTGAAAAAACAAGTGGCTTTCATCTTTCGCGAATTCTATCTGCGCATCCGTGCCCGCGGCGTTGGATAGCTTTTCCACTTCATCCATGGCTTTCTTGGGGATCAACACGCGCACCTCGCCGTTCAGCCCGGCCAGTTTTTGATCCGTCTCCGCAAGCGCCAACCGGTGTCCATCCGTCGCCACCATCGCCAGCGTATCCGGCTTCAAGATCAGCAACCCGCCGTTCAAGGTGTAACGCGACTCTTCCATCGAGATGGCGAACTTGGTTTTGCCGATCAGATTCTCCAGCACGACGGCGGGGATTTTCACCAGTGTGTGGGGCATCGCTGGGAGCGCGGGGAAATTCTCTTTGGCCATGCCAACGAGTTTGTATTTTTTCTTCTCGCTGACAATCTCGACCCAGTGATTATCCAGCAATTTGAACTTGATCTCGCCTTCGGGCAGCAGGCGCACAAGTTCGAGCAGTTTCTTTGCTGGGATCGTCCCGGCGCCCTCTTTCTTGATCTTGGCTTCGCAAGACGTGCGGATGCTGAGCTCAAGGTCCGTTGCTGTGATGGTCAGGCGGCTTCCTTTCGCCTCCACCAAGAGATTGGAGAGAATGGGAATGGTGGTCTTGCGCTCCACCACGCCCTGTGTCGTCGTAAGTTCACTGAGCAACGCCGATTTCGTTACGCTGAATTCCATTGCTTGGCTTTCCTCGCGTGCGGTTCCCGGTGCGGTCATCGCTTTCCCCTGTTTATTTCACCCGCTAGCGTACTCTACTCGTTTTTTCGCAAAGTATAAAGGCCGCCCCCTGCGGATTCTCTGTGGAAATAGTGGGGTTTCAGAAGAGAGCGCATGCCCTGCCCCAGTGCTGTTTGGACCATGACGAAGGCTTTTTCACAACCATCATTCCTTTCACAATCCTCACATAGGAAAAAACTGATTCTATAGCTTGTGATGATGATGACTGCTGTGGATTGGTGGAAAACCATCAGCAATGCATCCCTGCCTGTAGTTTTTTCGAGAGGTGTGAGGTGTAATTCCCTGCGGATCGTTGGATAACTCTTGCCCGTTGGCGAGTGAGCATGATTCGTTGCAAATCGCAAAACAGCTTATCCCCACCTTTCCCACGCGTACTTCACAGCTTTTCCTTCCTTATCATTCGTGACAAACTGTTGCACGAAGCATCGAATAAATTGCGCCTAAATTCTGTTATCCAACGCATGTCCACAGTTTTTACGATTCCGCATCACGCTTCCAATGGGAGCTAAGGAGCTCGTCAGCATGTCCACAATCCTCATCACCGGGGCTAACCGCGGCTTGGGTCTCGAATTCACACGACAATATGCCACTGACGGCTGGGAGGTGTTGGCTGCCTCCCGGCAACCCGACAAGAGCGCTGACCTAAA
>CAYOOS010000337.1:0-5208 GCA_964405585.1 uncultured Acidobacteriaceae bacterium
CACCATCTCGCTGATCGCCGTGCTCATTCCGCTTCTCTTCATGGGCAACATTGTCGGGCGCCTTTTCCGGGAATTCGCGATTACGCTCAGCGTCACGATCCTGGTTTCCGCGGTGGTCTCTCTAACGCTCACGCCCATGATGTGTTCTCGCCTGCTGAAGAGCAGTCACGGGCAAAAGCAATCACGCTTCTATGTGGCTTCGGAGCGCGCTTTCAACAGCATCATTGCGTTCTATGGAAGAACCCTGAAGTGGGTGCTGAAATTCCAGAACGCGACTCTGCTTGTGGCCGCGGCCACGCTGGTGCTCACGATCTTTCTTTACGTCATTGTCCCCAAGGGCTTTTTCCCCGTGCAAGACACCGGCATCATCCAGGGGATCTCGGAAGCCTCGCAATCTATATCTTTTGAGGCTATGTCGGAAAAACAGCAGCAGCTGACCCATGTGATCCTGCAGGATCCTGCCGTCGAAAGTGTTTCCTCGTTCATCGGAATCGACGGCACCAACACGACATTGAATAGCGGGCGCATCCAAATCAATTTGAAGCCTCTCGAGCAGCGCAAGACCAACGCCTCGGATATCATCCGCCGCCTCCAGCCTAATCTGGAAAAGATCGATGGCATCACTCTGTATATGCAGCCGGTGCAAGACCTGACCGTCGAAGATCGCGTGAGCCGTACGCAATATCAGTACACTCTGGAAGATCCCGACCAGCGCGAGCTAAATCAGTGGACCGCCCGGCTCATGGCCAAACTCCAAACCATTCCAGAGCTTCGTGATCTCGCTACGGACCAGCAAACTTCGGGTCTCGCCGCTTCCCTCATCATCGATCGTGTTACCGCTTCCCGCATGGGCATTACGCCCCAGGCAATCGACCAGACCCTGTACGACGCCTTTGGCCAGCGCCAGGTTTCCACCCTCTACACTCAGGTGAACCAGTACCACATCATTCTTGAAACGGAACCCGATTTTCAGAAGGGCCCCGCCAAATTACAGGACATCTACGTTCGTTCCGCTTTGGCTCCAAGTGCCCTCACCTCCGCAGGTTCCTCCACGGGGACCGTGACCGCGACGACGTCTTCCGGTAATTCCGCCTCGTCTGCCGCGCCCAGCCCTTCCGCATCCACCAATAATGCCGTGAGCGCGGGTTCCGCGAATCCCACTCCCATTGCTTCGATTAACGGTGGCGCCGTGCCGCTTGGCGCGTTTACGCATTTCGAGATGAAGAGCGGGCCGCTTTCCGTTAGCCATCAAGGCCAGTTCCCAGTGGTGACGATTTCTTTTAACCTGGCTCCCAACGCCTCTCTCGGTGCGGCCACTCAGGCCATTGATAAAGCTCAACAGGAAATCGGAATGCCCCTCAGCGTTCAGGGAGCTTTTCAAGGCACTGCCGCATCGTTCCAGGCTTCCTTGTCCAATGAACCGATTCTGATTCTCGCGGCCCTTGTTACGGTTTATATCGTTTTGGGAGTTCTTTACGAGAGCTATATCCATCCCCTGACGATTCTTTCCACTTTGCCGTCGGCGGGAGTTGGCGCCATCCTGGCTCTCCTGATCTGCGGCCAGGAACTCAGCGTCGTCGCTCTAATTGGCATAATCCTTCTTATTGGCATTGTGAAGAAAAATGGCATCATGATGATAGACTTCGCCTTGGAAGCCGAGCGCAAAGAGGGCAAGAAGCCGGAGGATGCCATCTATGAAGCGTGTCTCTTGCGCTTTCGTCCCATCATGATGACCACCATGGCGGCGTTGCTGGCCGGTTTGCCTCTTGCCCTCGGCACGGGAATCGGATCGGAGCTTCGCCGCCCCTTGGGCATCTCCATGGTCGGTGGCTTGCTCCTAAGTCAGATCCTCACGCTCTACACCACTCCGGTCATCTACATTTTCTTCGATCGTCTTGCGCAGCGCTTTACGTCTCATCGCGCCTCGGAGGGTGGCACGGTTGTCGTGCCAGCGGACTAGCCCGATGAGCCTGTCTTCTCCATTCATCCATCGACCGGTCGCCACAACCCTTTTGACCGCCGCCATTGCGCTGGCGGGTGCCGTGGCCTTTCGCGAACTGCCGGTCTCACCCCTTCCGCAGATCGACTTTCCCACGATCTCGGTTGGCGCCAGCTTGCCCGGAGCTAGTCCGGAGATCATGGCTTCTTCGGTCGCCACTCCCTTGGAACGCCAGTTCGGGAGAATTGCCGGCATTACAGAAATGACGTCGTCCAGTAATCTGGGTACGACCAGCATCACAATGCAATTTGATTTGAACCGCAACATTGATGGCGCGGCCCGCGACGTTCAGGCTGCGATCAACGCCGCGCGCAGCTACTTGCCGTCGAATCTCCCGGGCAATCCGACCTATCGCAAGGTCAACCCAGCGGATGCTCCCATCATGATTGTGGGACTCACCTCCAGTGTGTACGACCGCGGCAAGCTATATGACGCCGCGTCTACCATCATGCAACAGCGGCTTTCTCAGATTCAGGGTGTCGGACAGGTCAGCGTTGGCGGCAGTTCTCTGCCTGGTGTACGTGTGGATGTGAATCCGACCCAGCTCAACAGCTATGGCCTCGGCTTACAGGACGTCGCCTCCATGTTGAGTCGGCAGAATGCCAACAGCCCCAAGGGCCAGCTCATTGACGGTTCGACCACTGCCGATATCGTGACCAACGACCAACTCCTGAAAGCCGTTGACTATATGCCTCTTGTGGTTGGATACCACAATGGCGCCGCCGTCAAACTCTCCGATGTTGCAGACGTTCAGGACTCCACGGAAAACATCCGCGCGGCCGGATTCGTTAATGGCAAGCCCTCCGTCCTCATCATTATTTTCCGCCAGCCCGGTGCAAACATCATTGATACCGTGGATCGCATCCGTGCCGCCCTTCCGTCTCTCAAAGCCTCCATCCCTTCCGCCATTGACACGGGTATCGTGTTCGACCGTACCACTACCATCCGTGCTTCCGTTCGCGACGTCGAGCGCAGCCTGATGATCTCGATTTCCCTGGTCATTTTGGTCGTGTTTCTCTTCCTGCGAAACGTCCGCGCCACCTTGATTCCCAGCGTGGCCGTTCCTGTTTCCCTCATCGGTACCTTTGGGGTCATGTACCTCTGCCATTACAGCATTGACAACCTTTCCCTGATGGCTCTCACCATTTCCACCGGGTTCGTGGTGGACGATGCGATCGTGGTCATCGAAAACATCACTCGCTATCTCGAAAAAGGCATGTCGCCCATGCAAGCGGCCCTAAAGGGCGCCAGTGAGATTGGCTTTACGGTGCTCTCCATCAGCATCTCTCTGATCGCCGTTTTCATCCCCATTCTGATGATGGGTGGCATTATCGGTCGGTTGTTTCGTGAATTCGCCGTCACTCTCTCGGTCGCCATCCTGGTCTCTCTCGGTATCTCTTTAACAACCACACCGATGATGTGCTCGCGGTTGCTCAAGAATATAAAGGACCAGCGACGCGGCGGAGGGTACCGCTTCAGCGAGCGCGCGTTTAACGCCCTTCTTGGAGCTTATGAACGGAGTCTGGGCTGGGTCTTGGAACACCCCGGGCTCACGCTCACCGTTCTTGGCCTCACCATCACTCTCAACTTCTACCTTTTTTGGGTTGTCCCAAAAGGCTTTTTCCCGCTGCAGGATAACGGCACGGTTTTTGGGGGCATTCAAGGGTCACAAGACATTTCCTTTCAGGCCATGCAGGTCGCCACGGGACGCATCGTCAATGTCATCAAGTCCGATCCGGCCGTGCAGAATGTCATGGCCTTTACGGGCGGCGGCGGCGCCACCAATGGCGGTTTCGTTTACGTGGGACTGAAACCTCTGAATCAACGCGATGCGAGCGCAAGCCAGGTGATTGACCGTCTCCGTCCCAAACTCCTTGGCGTTTCCGGCGCAAACACTTTTATGCAGGCCGGGCAGGATCTACGAATCGGGGGGCGCGGCAGTAGCGCTCTATTTCAATACACCATCCAGAGCGACAACTTGCAGGACCTTGTTCAATGGGGGCCGGTCCTCCTCCAACAGATGCGCAAATTGCCCATGCTCACCGATGTCAATACCGACCAGCAGAATAGCGGCCTACAGGCAATGCTGATCTATGACCGTCCGACTATGTCCCGCCTTGGCATAACCCCACAAATGGTCGACAATTCTCTCTACGAAGCCTTCGGCCAGGCACAAGTCTCCACCATGTTCACCGGCATCAACCAGTACCACGTTGTGCTGGAAGTCGCTCCCTCTCACTGGCAATCTCCCGTGGACTTGAACGACGTTTATATCCGGGCTGCGCAAGGAAGAGTTGTTCCCATCAGTGCGGTCGCACATTACGAGCCCTCAACTGCTCCGTTATCAGTGAATCACCAGGGCCAATATCCCTCGGTTACGATTTCTTTCAATACGGCCCCGGGAGTTGCGCTTAGCCAGGCTTCCGCAGCCGTCCTCGAAATGGAACAGAAGATCGGCATGCCTGCCACGATCCACGGCATGTTCTCCGGCACTCTTCAGGCTTTTCAGTCCTCCTTGGCTACTATCCCTCTTCTCGGCGTTCTAGCGGTTATTGCCGTCTATATCGTGCTAGGCATCCTCTACGAGAGTTACATCCATCCCCTGACAATTATTTCCACGCTTCCCTCCGCGGGGGTTGGTGCCATCCTTGCCCTCATGCTCTTTCACAAAGATCTGAGTGTTATTGCCATGATCGGTGTCATTCTCTTAATCGGCATCGTCAAGAAAAACGCCATCCTGATGATTGACTTTGCCCTGGCCGCGGAACGCACCGAAGGCAAATCTCCTAAGGAAGCTATTTTCCAGGCTTGCATCCTCCGCTTCCGCCCCATCCTGATGACCACCATGGCGGCGCTGTTTGGCGCCATGCCGCTGGCCTTTGGCAGAGGCACGGGTTCTGAGCTTCGCAATCCGCTCGGCATTGCCATTATCGGGGGCTTGATTCTCAGCCAGATGCTTACTCTTTACACCACGCCGGTGGTATATCTCTCACTGGACCGCTTAAGAGTTAAATGGCTTCGCGCTCACGGCAAGCTCGAGGCGCAAAGACAAATCGAGTCCTTTGGATGACAGATTCTTATGCGCCACGCAGTCTTGCTACTACAAAGCTTCTACCTCGCAAGGAGTCCGATACACCAATGAAGCCAACGAACAGAATACGTGTTGCGGCCGCGTTTCTCTGCGCCGCGCTCCTCTTGCAGGGCTGCGA
>CAYOOS010000338.1:0-5205 GCA_964405585.1 uncultured Acidobacteriaceae bacterium
CCCATCAACCTCCTTTCCGCACATCTATGCGGACGCAACCCGTCCACCAAACATCGTTTGCGTATTCCCAATGAGCCGGAAGCGGAGCCGAAGGGTGCGAGTTCAGGTCACTCCTTCAGAGATGTATAGGGCCGAATTGGAATCAGGCCAATTCTCACAGCGATGCCCCGGTCCTCACGGCTTTTGGACAAATACGCCCCCATATTGTAAGAGGCTAAAAATGCGCAGATACTTAATGGGTAATTTCAATCGGGCTAATTCCGCCGCAAGAGGAAGGGCTTCAGACCCGGGCCAAAAATAAAGTTGCGAGGGTCGGTAAGTTTTTGCGGTTTTTCGGGCTCTTAATAGTAGAGGGCAAATCATCTCGGGTTTTGGCGCGGATAGCCGGACCCGCGGTAATGGGATGAGCGCGCGACTGGATGGCGATTGTGCCCAGAAGCCATTTCAAAACCCTCTAGAGCCCCTTGAAACGAAGGCCGTTGACGTGATCGCATGCGGTTTGGGCGTACTGGCAGCAAGGTCTTATTGGAAATAAAGGACTTAGCTCCCTGCCCCCGCCCGTCGTTCCAGTTCACTCGGATACGGTTAAGCAATTCAGCAAGTTGCATGGGGTTTTGAAATGGCTTCCAGGGATTTCGAATCCAATCCGCAAGTTCGGGTTTGGCCACGGGATAAGTCTGGCAATGCGATCGAGCAGGACCTCATAGACGCCGCCGAGCGAAGCTGGGCGCGCATCGACGCATACGCCCAGCGCCACCAGCAGGATTCGGCGCGAACTGCCAACCTTCTCGAAGCAACCCTCCTCGCGCTCTCCCGCGCCCGGAAGACCAACGGACGGCTCATGCGTCCCATTCGAAACCTCGACAATTATCTCTATTCGGCCTTCATTCGCCGGCTGAACCGGCAATTGGCCAAGGAGCCCAAAATTGAAACCGTCGGCTCCACCCAAGATCTGGATTCCCTTAGTGCCTTTCGGACTAAAGCCGCACCCCCATCCATTGAGCAGGAGCTGCTCGTCAAAGAGGTGATGACTTTCTTGGACGAACGGCCGAGGGAAATCTTCTCCCTGAAACATGCCGGCTACTCTTGGAGGGATGTTGCCGGTATTCTAAAAACTACCACCAACAATGCAGAGGTTCGCTTTAATAGAGGACTAAAAAGGGCCCACGACCGCGTTATGAAACCCAAGGGGTCAAGGAATACTTCCGGTAAAGGCGGTGAGACGCATGAGTGATCGAGCGCTTATGCGCAGGGAAGAAGCGAAATTCCTCAAGGCTGCGCAACGCGTCCTGCAGCAAGGCGGGTTTCCGAACCCGGAGCGGACCGGCTGCCCTGACAAATCGACTTTGAAGGCAATCGCCTTCCGTGAGATCAGCCCTGACCAAGTGATGGACTGGATCGATCATCTGGGATTCTGCTCTCCCTGCTATAAGGAATATGCTGTACTCCGGCGGCAGGTTCTAAGCCGGCGATGGATTCGGTTCGCCGCCATCGCAGCTTGCATTACGGTAGGGTTAACTATTGGAATTTGGCTTTGGATTGGGGGATGGCGGCAACATTCGGTTGGAGGAAGAGGTGAAATCGCTCGCCGGGAAGAGTCCGGCTCCTATCAGCCGTATCTTCTCGACCTTAGAAATAGGGTCGTGCTTCGTGGTGAAGAGTCAATCCCTGATGAAACTCCTATAGAGCTTCCTCGGAGGCGCTTGTCACTTTCCATTTATCTCCCCATCGGCAGCGAGGCAGGCAAATATGAATTCGAATTCGCACAAGAACCCGAAAAGCCACTCGTGAGGGCAGAAGATGTTGCGGCGCTGCGCGACGGCATCGCTGCGTTCAACGTAAAGGTAAATCTTGAATCCTTACGTCCCGGGCCGTATTTGGCCTGTATTCGTCGGACAGGCCGGAGTTGGAGATATTATCGTGTGGTTCTGAAGTAGTTATTATGAACTCAGATCCCCTACTTGCTCGAATGGTCTGCTGGCATAGGGCGGACCGCGTGACAGACGACAAGTGGGTATGACTATCCACACTCAGACCTTTGTGGGTCGAGCACAATCAGTTGCGCTGTTCACTCTTGAAAATCGGAGAGAAACGTGTGAGAGCAAAAACTCGATCCTTTGCAAAACCTACCGCGAAAACTCTTGAGAACATCATCCGCCTGGTGGCCCTTACCTGTGTCTTCGGAACAGGGCTCTTGCCATTAAATGCACAGCAAAATCGGCACTCTGCTTCCGAGTTGCTCCACCACGCCCTCTATCTAGCTGATCTATACAACTGGGCGGATGCCGGGCCAGAGTTTAGCCAAGCCGAGAAAATGTTCGTTGCAGCGGGCGATCAACGGAACGCTTTGTATGCCCAACTGGGAAGGATCAGGTCGACGGTGGAACAAGGTAGGTTGCCGGTGATCTCGGCCCAGCTCGGCGAAGAATTGAACACGAGCCCCCTCCTTCTCAACGATAGGCAGCTCCGGCTGTTTTGCTTCATTGTCAAAGGCGATATCGACGCAGAGCTTAATTCTGGTGAGATGCGGGATGACTGGCAACAAGTACAGGCACTGGCACGTGAGCTGGACGATACGAAATGGCAGTACCGCGCCTTGGCTCAGCTAGGTTTGGTGGCCTTCTATGATGGCGATCTGGCGACAGCTCGCAAGAATGTTGGGACCGCTTTAGCTGCTGCAACCGCAGCCGGTGACGCCGGCGCCCAAATCCGCTACCTGACAGAACTCGGGATGGGTTTGGTATTCACAAAGACGTACGAGCAGGCTCTCCCCTATCTAGACAAGGCTTTACAGATCGCCCTCGCCACGCCAGATTCTGGTTATCCATTTCTGACCTACGAGCAGCGCTTGGACGCACTGATCGGCCTTAAGCAGTTCGGGGCCGCGCAAGCTCTCGCCGCAGACATCTTAAAGCACGCCCGAGACCTGCATCGGCCGGCACACGAGTCCCAAGTGTTGATCCAAATCTCGCACCTTGCTTTAGCTCAGGGCCAATACACAACGGCGTTATCCGTCCTTGAACAGTCCCTTCCCTTGTCCCAAAAGGCCGGCTTAGTGCGGCATATGGGTACAGCGCAGTCTCTGCTGGCCGATATATACCGCCAACAGGGGGATCTGCCGAAGGCGGAACATTTCGCTGCCCTCGCGGCCGCATCGATTCAGACGAGTGGTGATATCTCCTCTGTTCCGGAATGTCTACGAACTCTTGCCGAAATTGAGACCAAGCAGGGAGCATATTCCGAAGCCGACCGTACCTATGATCGCGCTGCTGCTTTTGTCGATTCCACCATAGGTAATCTTACCGGTGTTTTGGATAAAACCGCCCTGATCAATGCCTCCAGCGAATTGTACTCCCAACATTTTTGTTTGATCGCGCAGCACTTCAATGACCCGGCGAAAGCTTTTTCGATCATCGAACAAGTTCGCGGCCGCATTACGACCGACCTGCTGCTGGCCGGTGCCGTCACACCGCAAGAGGCAAGGAGGGAGGAGCGCACGATTTCCCAGCTCCAGCTCAAACTAATGGCCGCGCGGTCGACCGCCGAAGTGCGCAACATTCGCGATCAAATCTTCATGGCAGAGCAATCTCGGTGGGTTACCCCGGATGTCAACATCCTGAAGGCTCGCGCCCACGAGACAATCGGGGCGGCGCGTATCGAACGGAGCCTCAGCCCATCCACGTCAATCCTGGAGTACGTTCTGTCGGACCCGCAGTCGTATTGTTTGGTGATTTCCCACGACGGTTCCCGTATCGTTCCCCTAGTTAGCAGAGAGCGCATCAATAGGCTCATTGCAATCTATCTGAAGGCTGTCAAAGCGAAACAACCGGCTCGTGACGAGGGTAGTCAACTTTATGATGTTCTGCTTCGACCAGTTGCCGAGGTTGCGCAAAGAGAAACTCTCGTAATCATTCCCGACGGACCGCTGCATCTCGTTCCCTTTGAAGGATTCGTCAATGACTCAGGGCACTACCTTGTGGAGACGCACACTGTCATTTATGAGCCGTCAGCAACCGCTTTCTATCTGCTTACGCAGACTCGGCGCCAGTCGCACACCTTCGCACATGAGTTCTTGGGAGTGGGCGGGATTCCTTACGACCCCACCGAGTTGAAACAGGCCTCGCTCACGCGCGGTTACGATGCCAATGAGCTGTCGAACTTGCCTGCCTCTAAAGACGAGGTGCTTGCTGCGGAGGCAGCGATTCATGACCCGACCGATACTTTATTGCTGGGATCGAAGGCTACCGAATCGGCCTTCAAGCGTGCCGGGCTCGCACAATACCGCATTATCCATTTGGCCGTTCATGGGTTCGCAAGCAAAGAAGATCCAAATAACTCAGCGTTGGTTCTTCTGAGCGATCCCGCGGCGGGCGAAGACGGCTTCTTGCATGCGTCGGAAATCGTTCAGCTCCGCCTCAACGCTGATTTAGTCGTCCTGTCGGCTTGCGATACGGCGATCGGACTCCTGGAAGGCGAAGAGGGTGTTGCGGCACTCTCCAGGGCGTTTCTCCTCGCTGGTGCGAAAGCAGTCGTTTCCACTCTGTGGTCCATTAACGACGAATATTCGTTGGTGGTCATGACACACTTCTACGCACACTTGGCCGCACTTGAGCCCACGGCTGAGGCGCTCACACACGCAAAACGGGATACCGTGCGGGAATTCGGCCCAACTGTCGCTCCGTACTATTGGGCCGGCTTCATATTCGACGGCGCAGATGATCGCGCCACATCCTCCCATGACGATGAATAACAACATAACAATCTCGCTCAGTCCACAAGATCGCGCCAGAATCCTAACTTCCATTAAGAAGCGAGTGCTGAACCATCACATCAATGTCGGCGATGTGAGGTACGACGAGTGGACAGCCTTGGTCGACCAACGAACCCCTGAGCTGCTGGCAGCGGAAACCTCCACATTCGAGAGTGGTGTAAGGCAGCTCCTATCAGAACTCGGCAGCAGCCATACCGGTTTCTATCACGAACACGGAAAGCTGGTTCTTCCCCAACATTCGATCAATGCAACGCTTCGCGGCTTCTCCGTGGCAGGATCCGAACACTGGTTTTTCTTGGACGTGTTTGAAGGCGGTCCCGCCCACGTTGCGGGAATCAAGCCCGGCGATATGCTGCTCGCCGTGGACGGGACTGAGTACCTGCCGCCGTCGATGCCGCCGTTCAATGTGGGACAGACATACATATTGCGGATTG
>CAYOOS010000339.1:0-1541 GCA_964405585.1 uncultured Acidobacteriaceae bacterium
GCTGCCACCGGATCAGTTTTCGTTTCCTTCGGGACATACCATGACGGCGTTCGCTATCGCTCTGGTCGTGAGTTACTTTTATCCTGGGATGGAAGGACCATTGTACTTTCTCGCAGCCAGCATCGCGTTTTCGCGCGTGGCGCTGGGAATGCACTTCCTGAGTGATGTGCTGGCGGGAGCGGTGCTGGGCAGCGCGCTCGGGATCACATCCATCGTTACATTTGCTTCGTACGGATTGGTCTGACAGCTAAAGGTTCGCGCAATAGATTAGGGGACGGAACGTCCCTCTCATAATGTGCTTCTGGATCGGCAGGCTAGCCGGCTGGCTCGCAAATCCGGTTAGATATCAGAAATCGTGCCGTCTGTCCCCGGGTTTGCGGGTTTCACGCGTCGGGGGATTGCGACGACCTTTTACGGCGTGACAGTTATCGTGAGTGTGTTCGACTTGGCCTCTTCCTTGTTGTCTTCATCATAGTGCGAGACTTGGATGGTGTACTTTCCGGGCGAAGTCAAATCGTATACCTCATCCAGCCTGATCTCAGTTTTCATGACTTTACCAGGAGGCATCTCATAGCGAAATACGGCATTGCGGACAAGAGGTGCATCGTCGGGCGCACCACCACGTCCAAGAACTTTCCTGCCCCATTTTGTTAAGGGAGGTTCTCTTCCCTGCACATCCCGGAGAATTGGGGGGAAGCCAATGATCTCGCCGTGCAGATCCCCGCCAGGGGCCATGGTCCAACCAATGTTGTGATCGGAAATATTCCTCAATTCGATTTTGATACTGATCGGGGAGCCCTGCTTTACAATCGAACTGTCCGCGCTTATCACCAGAGTAAATGATCGCTTAGCTGTCTGTCCCATGGCCACTCCGGCTGCCATCGCGAGAACAAAGGGCAAGGCGAATAACTTCGGGGTTCTCATCTTTGTTCCTCGTCGACGCGAGCGACAGTTCATCCAGACACCTTTAGAACCTAGAACCCGGAAACCGGGTGACAGCGGGACGTTTCCTGATATCTGCTCCCCCTATGGGCGAGCGGTCCATCCGGGCCCGATAAGGTTGTAGATTACGCCTGTAAGCGTATTTTGGCCGGGTGCTCCCAGCTAAATCACCGGTTTCGGATGTTCCGAAAGGGCTCTGCGGAAGGCCGCGAGGTTGGTGATATCGACCATGGCGGTGCCGGTATCCACAAAGGTAGGCAGGGGATCGGTGGGCGCGGTGGCCCAATCCTTGAATTCATGGACCACGTTGTGGTGCAGATCATCGAGGAAGCGCACGCCATAGAAGGCCATGACGTACGGCTTCTGAACGACGGTTGCGGTAATCCACTTGCGCTCGATGCCTTCCAGGGTTTGCGGATCCTTGTCGAAGGCCATGATTTTGATCTTCTCCGTCATGTCCAGACGATGTAACGCGTCCGCAGCGCCTCCACCACCGGAAGCTTCCAGACAGAGGATGCCGTCGATCTTTTCATGTTTCATCAGCAGCCCGGAAATACCATCGTACGCAATGCGCGGATCACCCTTGTCGTCGATGGTGT
>CAYOOS010000339.1:1551-5176 GCA_964405585.1 uncultured Acidobacteriaceae bacterium
TTCACGATCTTAATGCCTGGATAAGCTTTCAGCGCATCATTCACACCCTGCATACGCTTTTCGCTGTTCAACTGCCCGCTCAAAGTGATTACGACGATGCGGCCTGTTCCGCCGAGGAGGTTCGCCATGCGTCTGCCAATCTCCTGGCCGGCGCGGAAATTGTCCGTGCCAATGAAGAGAATGCGATTGGAGTCCGGAGCGTCGGCATCAATGGTGATGACAGGGATGCCCTGCATAATGGCTTTATCGATGGGCTCCTTGAAGAGTTTCGGGTCGGTTACACAAACCAGAATGCCGGAGGGATGCTGTCCAACGGTTTGCTGAAACGCCGTGAGTTCATCGTTCGGAGAAAACGAGGCGGGCCCGACGACCTCCACTTTCACACCCGCAGTTTTCCCGATATCGGTCATGCCCGCCGCAGCTTCCTGCCAGTAAGGCAAGTCGACGTTGGCGGTCACAAGTACATAGCGTTCATCCGGCTGGTGGTACGGTTGCTGACAGGCCCCGGCAAACAACGCCAGCGCCGCGATGCAAAATCCTGAGATGATTCGGTTGGCTTTCATGTAAGGTCTCCTTTTCCATGGCACCCCGCTGAGGATCGTTCGGTGGGATGAGACCAGATGGGTATCGAGAGAAGCCTAGCACAAGCGCGGCGTAACGGCGATGTGATGGCTGCCGCACCACCCGGGTCGCTCTTCGCCGGCCTCCTGCGGGCTCCTCTCTGCAAGAATTGACGACATCCGGCGAAGACAGCGGCGCAAAGAACCATGGGTTGCATTCGGGAGAAACGCGGAGTATATAGTCCCATTGCCCTTCCGAAGCAAAGAGGTTCCTGTGGCCCCCGAACTCCTTTTGGAAATTACCGTTGAATCTCTGGATTCCGCGCTGGCGGCGGAACGCGGCGGAGCGGACCGCATCGAACTCTGCGCTGATTTGAATCACGGCGGATTGACTCCCTCCGTCACGGCCATGCGCAAATTGCATGAAGAGTTGGATATTCCGGTTTTCGCGATCATACGCCCCCGCGCGGGAAACTTTGTCTACAGTGAAAGTGAGATTGCGGTTATGAAGCGCGAGATTTCGGTGGCGCGCGACCTGGGCATGGAAGGAGTGGTGCTTGGCATCCTTCGCGCGGATCATTTTGTGGATGTGGAGCGCACCGCGGAGTTGGTGCAGTGGGCGCGGCCGCTGGAGGTCACCTTTCACCGTGCCTTTGATAGCACGCCAGATCTGCTGGCAACGCTTGAAGACGTTATCGCCACAGGCGCGACGCGAATCCTTACGGCGGGCGGTGACGCCACGGTGTCGCAAGGCGTGGAGACATTGCGGAAACTTGTGAAAGCGGCGGACTCGCGTATCGTGATCTTGCCGGGCGGGGGCCTGGATGCCGCTAACATCGGCAAGGCGGTTATGGAGACTCAGGCGAAGGAGTTTCACTCTGGGCTAGGAAGCGTGCTGCCTTACGGGAGCAGCAACCTGGTTCGATTTGAAGCGGAGATCCGCGCTATGAAGGGGCTGTTGAAAGGGGCAAGGTCGGCGCACTAGACAGGATTGGGTGGAGCGTTTGCGATCGTTAAAGCAGCGGCTAGCCGCCGCACTCCACAGTGGGCTGAAACCCTAGAAGAAGCGCTTGAGGGATCAGGCTTTTTGGGCTTGACGACGCAAGAATGTGGGCACATCCAAGTCGTCCTTGGGGACTTCCTGCGTGGATTCACGGACATTCTGCGCGACTTGATGAACCACGTTCGGGGGCGTGACGGGCAACTCACCTTGCGTAGGCAGATCGCGGCCCGCTTTCCACGTCTTGGGCAGGAACGACGGCTTCTGTTGCAAGCCCTTCTTCGCCGTTTCCTTGAAGCCCGCCGCGATCACGGTGATCTTAACGGCATCCTTCATGGCTTCGTCCATCACAGCGCCGAAGATGATGTTGGCATTTTCGTGGGCGGCTTTTTGAATGACGCTGGAAGCTTCATGCACTTCGTGCAGTGAGAGCGAAGAGCTGCCGCAAATATTGATCAGAATTCCCTGCGCGCCCTGAATGGAATTGTCCTCCAACAAAGGACTGGAAATCGCGCGATTGGCGGCGTCGATGGCGCGGTTTGTGCCGGTAGCAACAGCGGTACCCATCACGGCGTAACCCTGGCCATGCATGATGGCTTTCACGTCCGCGAAATCGCGATTGATGATGCCGGGGATGGTGATGATATCGGAGATGCCCTGCACGGCCTGGCGCAGGATGTCGTCGGCGATGCGGAAGGCTTCGAAGAAGCTGGTGCCGCGCTCGACGGTTTCCATCAGGCGCTCGTTGGGAATGACGATGACGGTATCCACCGCACCGATGAGTTCCTGCAAGGCTTGTTCCGCTTGCAGCATGCGGCGCTTGCCTTCAAAGGCGAAGGGCTTGGTGACCACGGCGACGCTCAGTGCGCCGAGTTCGCTGGCCAGCGAGGCGACCACGGGCGCGGCCCCGCTGCCCGTGCCTCCGCCGAGGCCGGCGGTGATGAAAATCATGTCGGAGCCTTCGAGGGCTTCGATAATTTTCTCAGTATCTTCTAATGCGGCTTTGCGGCCCACTTCGGGATTGGCGCCTGCGCCCAGGCCCTTGGTGAGCTTGGCTCCGAGCTGAATCTTTACCGGCGCTTGCGAAAGTTTCAGCGCCTGCAGGTCGGTGTTCGCCGCGATGAACTCGACGCCTTCGACCTTCGCCCGAATCATGCGGTTGACGGCGTTGCAGCCGCCTCCGCCCACACCGATGACTTTGATCTTCGCGGGCGACAGCTCTTCGCTGAAGCTCATGCGAATTCCCGTGTCTTTACTTGTCATTCTTCCTCAGCCTTCCCCATCTTCGCCGGGCCTCGCTTCGCGGTCACAATGAATGTGCCGCTCGGGCGGGTCACGATGCGCTGGCGAACATGGACTTCAATTTGGATACCAGATTTCCCCCACGTTGCGGTGCAGAGCGCCGGGCTTTTGCGCCGTACACCACCAAACCTACTACCGTTGCGTACTCCGGTTGGGCTACCTGCTCGGGCAGATCGGCCAGGCCTTTAGGCTCGGCGATGCGCACGGGCAGATGGAAAGTTTGCTCTGCAAGCTCCAGCAGGCCGTGGAGTTTTGCGCCGCCGCCGGCCAACACGAATCCTGCGGGAATCTGTTTGTCGAGCCCGGCGCGCTGCAGGTCGTCCCGAATCAACGCAAGCAATTCATGGGCCCTTGGCTCAATGATTTCGGTAAGCATGCGGGCGAAAATCGTGCGAGGAGGGCGGTCGCCCACGCTGGCGATTTCGATCGCGCCATCTTCGGTAAGCATGGAGGCTGCGGCGACGCCGTGGTGGCGCTTGATGCGTTCCGCCTCGGGAATGGGCGTGCGGAGGCCGACGGCCAGGTCGTTCGTGAAGTGGTCGCCGCCGATGGCGACGCCGCTGGTGTGGCGTACCACGCCGCCGCCGTAGATGATCATCTCGGTGGTGCCGCCGCCGATGTCAAGAAGGCAAACGCCCAAGTCGCGTTCGTCCTGCGTCAAGCACGATTCCGCCGAGGCCAGCGGTTCGAGCACTGTGTCGCTGATCAGGATGCCGGCGCGGTTCGCCGCCTTCCTGACGGCCTCGTCCGAGTAGCCGATCTC
>CAYOOS010000340.1:0-5154 GCA_964405585.1 uncultured Acidobacteriaceae bacterium
GCAGCATCCCCTCGATGGAGAAATTGCTGGAAGCCAACGGCCGGATGAATAATTTTCTGCGCCTCGTTGGCAAAAGCGACGCCAAACAGAAAGGCCCCGTCTACTCCGATTCCGACGTCTACAAATGGACGGAGGCGGCAGGCTTCGCGCTGCAGTCCGGCGATCGGCCAGATCTTCGCGCGTTGACAGACAAGATCATCAAGGAAGTTGTGGCTGTGCAAGAGCCCAGCGGCTATTTGAATACGTTTTACGTTGGCGACCGCGCGAAGGATCGCATGCAGCCCGACGTACAACGAACCGGTCATGAACTCTACAATCTCGGACACATGATCCAGGGCGCGATTGCCTATTATCGCGCGACCGGTGACCGCACGCTGCTGGATGCGAGCATTCGTTTTGTGGATGGCTACCTGCTGCCGAATTTCGGTCCGGGAGCCGACAAGAAACCGATTTTCTCCGGGCATCCCGAGATTGAACTAGCGCTCGTCGAGCTTTACCGCACAACGAATGACAAGCGTTACCTCGACTTGGCCGGGTATATCCTGCAAGGCGACGATCGTATGAAGATGCCACAGCGCGCGTACGTCTATAACTTCTGTGGCATACCTTTTACTTCGCGCACGCATTTGGAAGGTCACGCGGTGCGCGCGATGTACGCATGTTGCGGCGCGACGGACTACTACCTGGAAACCGGGGACCCGGCGTACTGGAAAGCACTCAGCGCGCTTTGGGACGACCTTGCGTCAGCACAGATGTATGTAACCGGAGGAGTGGGTGCGCGCAGCCAGGGAGAGGCGTTCGGGGATTCCTATGAACTTCCCAACTTCACGGCGTACGGGGAAAGCTGCGCCGCCATAGGCAACATGATGTGGAACTGGCGCATGCTGACGGCCACGGGCGACGCGAAATACGCCGATGTTGTCGAGTGCGCTTTGTACAACGGCATCAATTCGGGAATGTCGCTTGACGGTACTCTTTATTGTTATCGCAATCCGCTGGCGTTTGACCCTGCGGGCGGTGACCATATTCGCAATCCCTGGTACGACACGACGTGCTGCCCGCCGAACCTTGAACGCACCTTTGCTTCCCTGCCGGGCTATTTTTACAGCACCAGCAAGGATGGACTGTATTTGCATCTGTACGACAATTCGCAGCTTGATTGGCATCTGGAGGATGGCACCAGCCTGAAAGTGGCACAGAAGACAAACTATCCCTGGGATGGCACTGTGCAGATTGCCGTCACACCCGCGAAGCCCGTGGAGTTCACGTTTTATCTTCGCGTTCCCGGGTGGTCCGAAGGCACGCAAGTTACGGTAAACGGCAAGCCGGTTTCCGGGGTGACTCCAGGACAATACCTTGCGTTGGCACGCCGCTGGGCGCCCGGCGACGAAATCCAAGTGAAGTTCGGGATGACGCCGCAGGTGATCGAAGCAAACCGCCGGGTAGTGGAGGACTACGGGCGGGTAGCGGTGCAGCGCGGCCCGCTTGTTTATTGCCTCGAGCAACTGGATCAGCCCGAGGGTGTCGCGCTGTACGATGTTTCCCTGGATATGCGCCCTGAACCCGCGTCCCGGTTCCAGGAGGAGTTCCGGAGCGATCTGCTCGGGGGAATCGTTATGGTGAAGCACATGGGAGCTGTCTACGAGAACGCCGGTTCGAGCGGGAGACTCTATCTTCCGTACACGGCGAATGCGCCCAAGGCGCGCGAAGTCGAACTGAAGTTTATCCCCTATTACGCCTGGGCGAATCGTGCGGGAACACCGATGCAGGTTTGGACGCCGATGCTGCGAGCCTGACAAATCACAATGCATTTGGATTAAGAGGCGGGGGAGCCGTCCGTGGGTGGCTTGGAAAATTCAACGGGGTCAACGGGCACATTCTGGCGCACATCTTCAAACTGAATAGCCGAACTGTTGCCGGGCTGTGAAAAAGTCAAGCGAAACGGAACTTGCACACCGTCGACTTCGCGGTAATCGGCGTAATCAATTTGCTCGGGATTGAGACCAATCGGGGAATCCGAGTAGCGCAGCAGCCGCACAAGCAGGCTTGACTGCTCGTCGAAATAAAGCTTCACGGGCGGCTGGCCTTGCCGAATGGCGAAGAGCACGAAAGCCTCACGGCCGGCGATTCTTTCGGGGTACTCAACACGCAGTTCTGGAAACATCTGCTGGATGTGCAGAGGGAATTGCAGGTCGGCGTCCATGCGCTTGGCTTCCATTTCCGCTCCGTGCATCTCGCGTGGTGGGCGTCCCGGAATGGCGATCCAACCAGAGTGGCCATCGAACGTGGCGGCGCTTTGTCCCTCCGGTAGGTGGCGGATCACCGCCTGGCGTTCGGGGGCTTGCGTGAAAATTTCAACATTGATAGTTCTGCCGCGATCATTCGTGGAACCCTTTTCGACGCGGCTGGCAATCTTTTCGATTGCGGCGGCTCCGCCGAGCGCTTTTATGTAGTTTTCGAGCAACTGGCTGGCAGTGGGCAAATTGCGCGGCAGCTCCAATCCTTTGGAACTGGCCGTTTCAGGAATTGACTGCGTTTCGCCCATAAGAGTGGGAGTCGCGACGGGATCGCGCGCGCCACGATGGCAGGAGTAGCAGGTGACTTCGCGGTTTCCACTGAAAGTGCTTCTGTTCAGAGAAAGCACCATGCGCATCATCTCGCGCGCAGTTTGCTTGGGTTTCTTCTCATCCTTTTCAAAATGTCCATCGACGTGGCAGAAGTTGCATTCCACGCCGAGAGCTGAGGAAATAAACTCCATGGAGGAAATCAACTGATCGGACGGGATTCCCTTGAGCACTTGAATGTTCTTAAAGACCGCTTCGGCATTCTCTTGCGAATCGTTTGTGGACTGCTCTGGTGCGGCCTGACCGGAGCCGGAGCTTTGCCTCATCGCCGCTTGTATTTTGGCTGACAACTCAGTGGCTTCCTTGAGTTTTCCTTGTTTTTGGTACAGGCCGATCAAGGTGCTGGCAGCAGGCAGATCCAGGGGATCGAGCGTGACAGCGCGCTCCAGGTGAGTGATCGCGCGGTCCGTGTCCCCCTCCAGAATGTAAGGCGAAGCTGCACTGGCTTCGTTGAGCGCCGAACCGGGCTCAAGTTGTAAGGCACGCTCGAACGCCAACCGGGCATCTGATGATTGCTTTCCAACCAGCAAAGCTTCCCCGATCCATTTGAACAAATCGGGGTCATTCACAAATTGCTGCTGAACTTCGGTGAGGGTGCGATAGCCCTGGATGATGAGAGGCGCCGAGTGACGCTGCATTCCAACATCAATGTAGGCGATCCCGAGATTACGCGATCGTAAATCAGGTGAGGGCTCGCGCCATGCGGCGATGCCTGGGTCAGCTGGCAAATCGGACTGTGCGACGGGGCGACGTTGAATCCTGTGATCGGTGAAGGCCGTGTGGCCGCCGTCCTTTGCGTCGCGCCGGGGCATGTGGCAGCCCAGGCAGTCGCTGTCCTTTGAGGGATGAGAAGAAGGAAAACTCGCGGCGTGGCAAGACAGGCATCGGGCGCGGTAGTAGTCCAAGGATTGAGACATCTTCTCGTGGGGATTGTGGCAGGTGGCGCACCAAAGACGCCCCTGACTCTCGCGGGCGCAGGCACTCAAGGCAAGTTGCTCGACGTGGCTGATCACTTTGAAAGAGCCAGCAGATGAACCTTCGGGCACAGCATTGCGATAGATCGTGAAGGTGTTTTCCAAGGGCTGTCCCGGAATAAAGTCGCTGACTTTTTTCCCGGGATTGGGAACTCGAGCAACGCCAAACAAATGGCACTGCTCGCAGACGCTGTCACGCGCGGCGGGCTGTAGCTTCGCCGGATTAACGATGGTGCCAGCGCGCGGATCCTGGAGGTGCCTTTCCACGGGGCCGTGACACCGTTCGCAGGTAATTCCTTCGGCGGGAAATGCCGGTGATCGATACTCGTTCAGAGTGCCCGGGACATATAGCGCGGTTCCCGAATGGCAAAGGACACATTCTTCGCTGACAGGACGGGTGAAATCGGGATCGGGCGTGTTTTCGTAGCCAGGCGCAAGATCATAGGATTGGCGGCTCTTGTAATAAGCGACGGGAGATTGGAAGAGATGGCTGCCAATGAAGACCAGGTAGCCGCTGGCATGTTCTCCTGAGCCAATTACATAGTCAACACGATAGTCGGTTCTATCGCCCGCATTCTCCCAAGTCTGCCAATAGCCCGTTGGAGATGAATGGATCGTGATCTTCGTGCCGTGAGCAGTTACCGTGCCGTCGGGTTCCCTGCCGGCGCGACGCAAGGCATGGGCCATGGCACTGCGCGCGAATCCTTCGACTTCACCAGGGTGACAGAACGAGCATCGAGCTGCACCAGCAAGTTCGCTCGATTCCGATACCAGCAAGTCTCGTGGATCATGCTTTGATGGCGGCGTGCTCAGGGTTTGGCCCGGTGCAGAAGAAACACCCCACGTGAGGACAAGGATGGCAACGAGTCCCAATGACAGAAGTGGCGTTGCCGCGGCAAGAAACGATCGCGGGAGTGCAAGCTGAAAAGAGCTTCGAGCAAAGTTGAGAATCTGCATCATGCCATCGGGACAAACGCTTTGGAAATACGAAGCGAACGCCGCCAGAAGAGGATACGACCGAGGCCTTGAATGTCAAGGTGCAGGGGCCGAAGATGCCGGGCTGTCATCTCCAGGTGGAGTGGTTAGCGTGTTCGAGCAAGCGTTTGCCAAGCGCATCACGGCAAGCGCGGAAGAGGCGGGCGCCAAACACAAGTTGGCAGCAATTTCCCGGATGAAGTATTCTGTTCCTGCCGTGATTCTGCCTCTGCCGGTATCCAAGATGATTCTCTTCAGGAAGGTAGCTCTCGGAATTATCCTGCTGGCTTGCCCTTGTTTGAGTATTTCTCAGCCCAGTGAAAATCCGATTGAGCCGATCAGTGCTGCGTTGCGTGCCAAGGATTTCGACAGAGCGGTTGAGTTATGCCGTTCTGCCCTGCAAGAGTCGCCGAACAATCCGCAATTGTGGACCCTGCAAGGCATCGCCCTAGCCAGCAAAGGGAACAATAAGGAGGCGCTGACGGCATTCCAGCAAGCGTTAAAGATCGCGCCCAACAATATTGCCGCGTTGGCGGGCGCGGCACAGATTGAGTATCAAGCGGGGAAGCAGAGCGCCGTGC
>CAYOOS010000341.1:0-5154 GCA_964405585.1 uncultured Acidobacteriaceae bacterium
ACCGGAGCCGTCGTAACGGTTAATGAAACGCTGCTTGAGCTCGGGCCATAGCTACTGTCGCCACTATAGGACGCCGCTAAGGTGTGCGTCCCGGTCAGCAGGTCCGGCGTAAGATTTCTCGTATATCCGGCGTTATTCAAATCGTAGATCCCGGGTCCGCCGCGGCCCGTGCCTAACTGTGTTCCATTGTCCGTCAGCGTCACGGTTCCCGTGGGGCATGCCAGCTCGTTTTCCTCATAACAGGTATTGCTCGGCGGTCCCGTTAGACTGGCCACGCCGTTCTTGTCGGTGACATACATTCTCACGAAGTAGTTCGATCCGAATGGAACAGATGTCGCGTTTCCATTCGTTTCATTACCGCCCGAATCAAACGCTGGAACCACAATGAATGTCTGACTGGTCTCGGGTATCACAGTTACCTGTACGCCCGGCGAGTCGCTTGGCGCATTGGTACCGTCTCCCGCGTAATGTGCCGTCACCGTGTAGTTCGTTCCGCCTGGCAGGCTTTGTGTCGTTCCACTAAAGCTTCCATTCGTGCCCAACGTGAACTGGTCCAGCCCCCGTGTAGTTCCGTCTGAAAATTTGGCGATCAGTGAAACATCTCCCGTGGCGGTCCCGCTCTTGGGTGTCACCGTAATGTTTACGGTCACGTTTTCATTCGTACCGTGCGTAATGCCTGTTGTCGGAGACAGCGTCAATGTCGTGGTTGTGGCCACCGTCGAAACCGTTCCCCACTTCGTCGCCAAATTACCCACGTTCACCGACCCCAGCCCGGTCACAGTGTCGTAACCGGCCGTCACCGTCCACGCCTCTGTCGTCGCGCTGGTCGGTTCCACCAAAACGCCGCTACCGTAGCCCGACGGCGCATTGCAATTCGGGCTTCCGCCCGTGCATGGCACACTGTTCGTGCCCACGCTAGTACCGTAGGTCGTCGCAATATAACTGTTGCCATGCGTCACATCGTTGAATACGCATCCCGCCGCCACCGGAACGCTTGATGCGCAGCTCGCGCCCGTCTTCTTCGCAAGCTGGTATAACACGTAGTTGGCGTTCCCCTGCCTGCTCGTTCCCTGATGTGCCGCCTGATACTGGTTTACCAGCGCCATGACTCCGGCGAATGCCGGTGACGATGCGGACGTCCCTCCCACGATTCCAAAATCCACAGAACCGCTGCTGATATTCTTTATGTCGCATGTCGCAGCGCCAGAGATGGTGCTGTCGCTCTGGCAATAAACGTATCCCGTTCCATCAAATCCCGGGCTCGCAAAGAGCGACACGTCCGGCAAGTCGCGCACGTTGTCGTTCGGCATCCCCGTTACGCCCATCTGCCATTTTGGTTTCCCATAGCCGTTTGAGCAGGTGCCGTCGGCGGCCAATGTCGAACAGCTGCTGGGTCCTCCGCTCCCTGCCACGATATTTAGCGATCCACCCGGCGCACTAACGCCGCAATCCGTCAACCCTATCTGTGCGCAACTCTCGTTCCACGGAATCTCCGGAATGTAACTCAACGCCGACGTCCCAATCACATCGGTTCCCGTGGTCGCGTTTGTTGCGCTCCAATATGTGGTCCACTTGTTCACTTCATCAAAATCCGTCCCGCCTACCGCAACGTTGTACGGCGTAGACGCCAACCCACTTACCGCCAGACCCTGTGTTGCCGCGAGCGCCGTATCAAAATCATCGCAGCCCGCCGACCCGCCATCCCCAGCGGACACCATTGCCGTAATTCCCTGTGCCGCCGCCTGCTCCCACAGCGCGTTGTAAAAAGCATTTCCTCCACTTCCCAGGTCTGCCTCGCAAGTCCCATAGCTTTCACTCATCGCTCCAGCCAGATTGTGCTCGACGATGTACAGCGCTGAAAGATCAATCCCGGCAGATGCCGGTGTCGATGCCGACACCACAAAATCCACCGTCGCTCCCGGCGCCACGGCCCCCGACCATTCCACATCCAGGTCCGCTTCGCCCTCTTCCCCCGTTGAAGTGATTCCCGGATCCTCGCCATTCAAAATGATGTTCGCCGACGTAAAGTTCGCCGGCAATCCGAACATCTGCCGGAACGCCTGCACATCGGCCGCATTAATGTTCGTCTCTCCCACAATCGCGATCGTCTGTCCTGCCCCATTGTTCCCTGCGCCAATCAAGCTCTTTGAACCGTAGATCGTCGCAAAATCCCCAGGCGCCATCCCATAGAAAGTCCCGCTGCCAAAAGGGTTCGGAAACGTCAACAACGGTTGCAGTCCCGGTTTCCCCGCAATCTTTCGTGCGATTCCCACCACGCGCACATGCGATTGCCTCGGAAAATTATTCAGCGAAACAACCCCCGCCACCACAGGCGCCAGCGCCACGGGAATCTGCGGATCATTCGCGTTCGCCGTGTACGTTTTCCCTTCTATCTGATAACCGTGGATCTCCGTCCCAAACGCCGCCCGCACCTGCGCCGCCGTCCCCGAAAACTCGATCACCGTCTTCCCGCTGTATACCTTGTTGACCTGGAACCCCTGCTGTCCCAGCCATCCCGTCACCGCCTGAATATCCGCGTCCGCCGGTCCATACTGCGCCCCGAATTCCAGCGGCGTCACCCACTGGTGATAACTCGCGGAACTCTTGTCCTGTTGCTTTTCCAGAAAATCCTGCAACGCCGCCTCTTGCTCATCGCTCCGTTTCAGCAACAACAGCATCCGCGTCATCGGCAAGGAGTCGGCCACAGCGCCCTGGTCTGCCCCCGCTCGCGTCAGTGGGTGGACGTTCCCCGTTAACGTAACGCGGTTCGCGTTATCCACCGCCGCAACCACGCGTGGTGGCACCTGTCCTGGGGCGCGTGTCGGATTCAATACCAGGAGGGAACTGCCAAACAGGAAAACAGCCGGGAGCAAACGCAGATGATGGCTCATACTCCGCCTCTCCGTGCTCGTGGTTTTCTTCCGTCAGTCAACCGTTTCAAACTGGAACGGAGCTTAGCACTCCGTCACTCCTCTGTCGAGATAATGACGTGTGCCCAGCGTCACTCCCACTCCCCCCTCGTCATCACTTCCCTCGGGTTGCCCAACCGCGCCCCGTCCAATGAAAAAGGCGCGCCATCCATCAGCGCGCCTCAGTTATCTTCCCTGTTTTCCGGGGTTTGTCTTTGTAGCGGTCGAGCATTGCTCGACCCCATCTAGGCAAGACCTAAACGCGCAAGCCGCAGCGGCTTAAATCACCCCGCTTGCTCGGATCTTCAAGAGGCAACCCGCCCCGCCCCTCAATTAATCGTAATCGTCGTGCTCCCGGTCGAAGACGAGTAGTTTGTGTCTCCGGCATATTTTGCGTAGATCGTCACGGAGGTACTTCCTCCCCCTCCCCCGCCTCCTCCTCCGCCACCTCCACCGCCGCAACCGGCTACGCTCACAACCAGCAGCACAAACGCTACCAGCCCGATATATCCATACGCGCGCCGCCGGCCATTCGGCATCCACCGCAAGCCCAGCGCAAACAGCAGCAGGCTAGCCAGCGCCACCACCAGCGGCACGATGGGCACGCCAGGCGGGTTCGGCCTGATCGTCCCCGGGGGGTACAGCGCCGAAATTGCCGCTTGCGTTGACGCCACACAATAGGCCGTCCCGGCGGCGATCAAGGAGATGGGCGGCGTCGTGTCCTGCGTCCCGCTGACAGACGTGCACGTAACGGGCGCCCCCAGGTTGCTGCTTCCATTCAAAAACTGCACCGTATTCCCCGGCCCCGCCCCCGTACTGTTCGTAACAACGTAGGCTGTCAATGTCACCATCTGTCCAGACGTAATCAAAGAGAAGTTGCTCCCAACCACCGTCGTGGTTGTCGCTTGGGTCACCATCAAGCTGATTGCCTTCGACGTGCTCGCGTAATAACTACTGTCGCCGGCATACGCCGCCACAACAGTGTGTGTGCCCACGGGAAGATTGATCGGCAAATCCTCCAGGAAGCCAAGAGTATTGAGATTGGCATAATTCACTAAAGCACCGGTCTGGCTGTTCAGAAAATCATTCAGCAGCAGGTTGTTGTCATACGTTTCCGTGATCTTCCCCGTGGGGCAGGGAACCGTGCCATTTTCGCATAGTGTCCCCGAGCCGTCGGTAACGTCAACCCTCATGATATAGGGCGTCGTACCGTACACGACACTGCTCCCAGAAGGCAGGGCGATGTCAAACAAAGTATCGTTCGGATTGCAGCAAGTCCAGAAGGTCGCCGTCGTCAGGCTGTTTTCCTGGCCCACTGCAACATTGACCGAGTTAGATGTTTTGGGAGCAAATGTTCCATCGCCGCCATACTGCGCCACCACGGAGTCGGTCCCGCCAGGCAGCAAATTCGTCGTGATGGTCGCCGTCCCGTTGACCAGCGCGAACGTTGACGTGCTCGTGTTAGTGAACGCCCCTATCCCGACCGGTGATGGGTTTGGAATAGCTGCAGTCGGAGCCGGCGTAGCGATCAATGAAACGTAGCCTGTCGGGGTTCCTGAAGTTGAGGACACTGTCACTGTGAAATTAACCGTTTGGCCATGCGTAATCGAGCTGGGCGAAGGAGCACTGAGCGTCGCCGTCGTGCTGTCAAAACTCACCGAACCCCAGTTCTTCACCAGGTTCGCCACGTTCACAGACCCCAGCCCTGTCGCCTTGTCGTACCCGGCCACTGCCGTAAAGCCAGGGGTGGTCGTGCTTTTCGGGTCCACCAGCACGCTGTACGTTGTACCAGCGCCGCAGTTGGTCGTGCCTACCTTGCAAGCCACCGAGTTGTTGCCTGTGACCGTATCGTAAAATATGCAGCCCGTCGCGCCTACACTAGCTGTGTTCGACGGACAAATGGTGCCTGCGGCGTTTTTCTTGTAGAGCTGGTACAACACATAATTGGCGTTGCCCTGACGGCCCGCCGTGTTTCCGCCCTGCTGCTGAACAATCAGCGCCATGATCCCCGCAAACGCCGGCGCCGCCGCCGAAGTCCCACCCACAGGGCTTATCTCCACTGATGGTGAGATTTCGCATGCACTGCCATTCTGGCTTGACGAATCTTGCTGGCAGGTAATGTAGAAGGCGTTGCTGCTCGAGTTCACCGCGGCAAACAAAGCGAGATCGGGGATGTCTCGGCCAGTATCGGCGGAAGGCACCACGCTGGATTGCCAAGCTGGCTTCGCGTTGATCGTGGGATAGG
>CAYOOS010000342.1:0-5153 GCA_964405585.1 uncultured Acidobacteriaceae bacterium
GATGTTTTTACCCGGTTACCCGCGCTGGCAATAACCACCTCACGCCCTCCCACGATGCGCGTAATGACCGCGCCGATGGGATAGTCGCCTCGATCACCGGCGCGTTTGGCCTCCGCCACTGCCAGTTCCATGAATTTTTTCCGCGGTTTGTAGGAGAAAGGGATCATGGGGATAGATTATATCTGGTTGTGCCAAGCGTTTCACAGGTTAGGAGTTGAGTTTGCTGCTATTGGAGAGAGCAGCCAATCCCCCCAGCCCGGATTGCCGAAATTCATTTTGCAGCTTCGCCTCCAGATGTGCTGTATTCTTGGTTCATCGCTCCAAAGGTTCTCTTTGGATGAGGTTCCATGAAAAATGCAATCCTTTGTGCAATTCTTCTTCTGTCGCTGTGCTTCGCCGCGCAAACCCAGGCACAGCTTCCCGCGGCAGCTCCGTATCCCGGTCCTGATGATCGTTACAAAGTAGATCTATTGTTGGTCGTCGGCCACCCTGACGATGACTCTCTAATCTCTGGCTACTTGGCCAGGCTCATCTCCGACGAGCACAAACGAGTTGCCGCGATCATGTGCACTCCCGGCGATGGCGGCGGAAATGAAGTTGCCTACGAATCCGGCGCCGCGTTGGGGCAAGTGCGTACTCAAGAGGCGCGGCGGGCGCTGGAGTTTCTCGGCGTCAGCAACATCTGGTTTCTCGGGGGACACGACACACCGGGCCAGAATGTCTTATGGTCGCTCGAAAGATGGGGTCACGGCCGGGCGCTGGACGAAATGGTCCGCCTGATTCGCCTTACCCGGCCGGAAGTCATTGTCACCCTTTTGCCCGATCAGGTTGCCGGCGAAAATCATGCGGATCATCAAGCCGCCGGAGTCATTGCAACCGAGGCTTTTGATCTGGCCGGCGACCCCACCGCGTTTCCCGAACAGGTCTCTCCGGCGCGCGATCTTCACGGCATGATGAACTTGACGGATGACCTGCGCCCATGGCAGCCCAAGAAAATCTACTACTTCACGGATGCCTTTGAGAACACCTCGCAATACTGGCACGATCCTCGGGTTACCTCCCCCTTTCGCGAAAATTTCCTGAAGGGAACCGGCCCGGAGTACTCCAACGCGGATGTCTCTTCTTCTCACCATGTTTCCTACGGGCAAATCGCCGCCGAAGAGCAGGCGTTCTATCTGACCCAGGAAGGAAGCCTTGGCAAGGATGCGATTGCCAAGGGCGATTTCCGCGGATTTGAACAGCAAGTGCACTTCATTTTTGGAAAATCACTGGTTAAGGGAAGTGTTACTGGGGACGTTTTTGAGGGCGTGACCTCTGATGCGCTCCCGTTCACCCCGGTGCGAGGCTATCAACCGCAGAGCCGCGACAAATTGCAGTTGGAGATTGGCGATCCCTACGCGTTTTACCAGGAATTCTGGAAGGCCCACAATCTCGAACCTCTATCCCACCTGGTTCCGGTCCCCGAAGTGGCGATGAATCGCGGAGCCACCTTGCATGTTCCCCTGCTCATCCGCAACGACACGCAAAACTCCGCGGTCGTCGGCCTGACGGCGGTGCTTCCAAAGGGCTGGACATTGGAATCCGGATCCGCGCTTTACCGGGTTCCAGCGGGCAATTCTTATCCGGTGCTGGCCACTCTGACGGCTCCCTCTGCCGGCGATATCGAATGGCAAGAGCTCACTTTCAAAGCAGAATCGGCTGGACAGCCGGTTGGCAGGGTTACTGTGCGCGTGCTTCTGGGAAAAAGCGGCGGCCTGCCTCAGTGATAACTGGTCTGTTGATTAGGTTGAAGTCGGGACAGAGGTTTAACGCGATCGTGCAGCGCGCGCATGTTTATAGCCTTGTCTGGCGAATCGGGCGCGTTGAGGCGAATCGGTGCATATAGTTTCATAGGACGTTTCTCATTCAGCTGGAAGGTCAGTCTCTTTCCGAACCACGCGAAACCACCATCTCGGATGGATCGACAGATTTTTCCTAGCGCCACATAACGTCGGCTATCATCTCGCACATCATCTTCACCCGCAGGTGGCGTTGGAAAACCTGCCAAAACTCCAGCAATGGTATGACATCAACTGGAAACTGACTGCGAACACTCTTCATTGAGCGCTTGCAACAGAAGCGGCCTCCGGTAGAAACTTACCGTGAAAAATAGTCGACCAGTCGCCATGGGCATCCAGGGCGAGCTGCTTAATCGCGCCAGTGCGTTGACCGCGCTTGTTTTTCACGTTCAAATAAACTTCCGCGGCTCCCTTGGCGCGGAACACGCGAATAGGAGCGAGTTGTCCCAGTTGACGCGCGTAGCGGTAATGGAAATTCTCCTGCAGACCTGCTTCGATGCGCGCGGCGGCGCGATGCAGAGTTTCGTCCGTTGCGGAAGACACAACGAAGAGCACGTAACCTGGTTCGGGCTGATTGGCTTCGCAGGCAATCATCGCGAACTCCGGCGAGAGAACAAGCGAATCGAAAACATCACGCAAAATGCCCGCGACATGCGCCTCATTCAGCTTTTCACCGAACCAATCCGAAATGTAGCTTTCACGCCCAAGAAAACGAATCAGCGGGCACTCATGAAAATGGCCAATGACCTCGATTAAATCGTGCAACTGGTAACGGTATAGGCCCCCGCCGGTGGTCAGCACGACCGTATACGTTTGTCCCTTTTCCAATTGATGCGCGAATTGGGGATGTTCGGAATCGCAACTACCCGCCGCGTCGGTGGGTAGAAATTCAAGAAAGTGGGAGCAGATAGCGAGTGCAGAGCCTTCGAATCCATGCAGCGGAAAAGATACAAAACCTTCCGTGGCGATCAGGCCCTTGCCCTGGATTTTGGCTTGCGGGAATAGACTTGCCAGGTGTTGCGCGGGGATTGCGGAGTTGGCATCGGTCCAGCAACTGAGCAACCTGAGCGCAGGCCAAAGCTGCGCGTGCATCCCTGCGGCCGTGCGGACGCGCAGTGCGGAGCGAACTTCGTTGGCTCGCCGCGGCTCCGGTTGCAAGGCGCAGCGGAGGATCCCTGGAATTGCGACGTTCGTTGTGATAGTACCGTGCTCCAAATCATATGCGAGGGCATCTCCATATTCTCGAAGCGGCGCGACGAGCAGAGAGAAAAAAGCGGGATTCCAGATCGAGACAAGTTTCAGGTTGCGGCTGCGAATCAGGAATAGCAACGTGACGTATCGAAACGTCTCCATGTCCGCAATTCCACGCACCGCCGAGGGCACGGCCATCACGGAATTGACGAAGTGTTTTTGCCAACCACCTAGATAGGCGGCGTCTTCGTCAAAACCGATGGGAATCCCGCCGCATGTCTTGCGCTCGTACGACAGTGCCGGACTAACCGACCAGAAGGCCTGCCCGGACATCAGGCTGGGGTCGTGTCTGAACAGATCCGCGATCCACGCGCGAATTCCGGCCTGGAATTCACGCTGCAATGAACGGTTATAGGGAATCCATTTCTCGGCGCTGGAAGATCCGCTAGTGGGTTCGAAGAGGCAAACAGAATCGCTCGTTAGGACGTTTTGCGCTCCAGCGGCGATCCGTTGAACCATCACCGCGTAGCCGTCGTAGTCGCGCAGAGGGACGCGCTGCTGGTAGTCACAAGTCGAGCGGAACGAAGCGAAATCGTGAGCGCGGCCATATTCCGTGTCTGCATTCATGCGCAGGATGCGGCGGAGGATGGCTTCCTGTGTGCGGGCAACGTGCTTCGTGGCACTCTGAAACTGCGCAAGCGCAGGAAGACATCCCGCCAGCCAGACCGAATTAGCGAGCGAGGGATTCATGATGGCTCTGTGTTCGGATGTTCCAGGCCGATGGGCGAGTCATCCATGCGCGGGGTGGCCTGGAAGAAGCACACAAGAAAACCCACATAGCTGCGGCCGGAAACAGCCCGGGGAAGTTTGCGCCAGACCAAACGATGCAACCGCGGCAGGCGGTAGCTGGGCACCTCGGGAAAGAGGTGATGCTCGAGATGATAATTTTCGTGCAGCAGGAAAAACCCCACGATCGGATTGGGGATGATGGTGCGGCTGGCAATATAAGGATCTGAAGCGTCCGTGATGCCATGCTGGGTGAAGCCGCGGATTGCGGTCAGGCTGCCGACGATCAGAAGCGGGATGAACCAGGCAACCCCGAGGTACGGAAGTGGCACGAAACGAAGTATGACACTGTAAACGGCGGCCAAAAGCGCGTACTCCGCGAGTATGCGCCGGCGCTCTTCGCTCGAGCCGTGCCTGATCGCCAGTATCGGTATTGCCACCAGGTACAGCAACGATCCCACGGAAAGCCTTAAGAAATGGAGAGACCATACCAGAGAGCGGTGCCCCGTGTAGTTGTTGTAGTCATCGGGATCGCGCGGGTCACCAAGAAACATATGATGACGCGTGTGCAGTACGCGATACGCGGAAAACGACATGAGAAAAGTCGAGCCGATTAACACCGAGGCAATGCGGTTCCAAAGGCGATTGCGAAAGAGGGAGTCGTGCATGCCATCATGCATGAGCAGCACAAACGCGTTCAGGGCCAATGCCGTGGCGACGATACCAGGGACAATCAACAGCAAGCGGCTGTGAACCAGGCCTGAATACGCCAGAGTCAACCCGAGAACGCCAAGGCTGGAGAACCAGAAAACCTCGAGCATTCGCTTGCGCCAATCCTGTTTCGCAAGCAGGGCGATTTCCTTCTCGACACCGCGAGCGAGAGCTGCTCTGGCTCGAAGCGTTGCCTGGAGCGTCTCCGACTCAGGCTCGGGATTCGCCTGCTGCGCCCCGCCAGCAATCGCCGCATAGGTGATCGCTCCAAGAGCGGCCCCAGCGAGAAGATCGAGGAAAACGTGCTGTTTCACCAGAAGAGTCGCGCCCAAAATCAGAAAAGTCCAGAGCCAGAGTGCGGCGTGAGCTGTTTTGGCTTTCAGGAGGTGCGCCGAGCACAGAGCGCAATAGATCGCCAGCGAAGCATGTAGGGACGGCAGAACATTTCGGTTGGTATCAACCGACAGGACCAGTCGGAGAAGTGGGGAGCTGACCTGCGACGGCGAAATGAGGTGCGGAATTGCGGTCGGCCACATGGCAAAACAGAGATGAGAAATGACGGTGATCCACGCAAAGCCGAACGCGATGTTGCGCAGTTCCAACAGGTCGCTCGTCACGATGAAGTTC
>CAYOOS010000343.1:0-5132 GCA_964405585.1 uncultured Acidobacteriaceae bacterium
GGAATCGGTCTTTAGTCATAAGTCTTAAGTTAGAAGTCTTGAGTTAGAAGTCTTAGGTCTTAAGCTTTTGGTATTTAATTTTCGGTTTTCAGTTTCTCCTACTATCGGAACCTTCATCTCGGGAACCGCGTTCAAGCACCTCGATAAGGAAAGCGTAACCTTCAGAACTGCGAGTGGAGGACGATGTATCCTGCCTACCTAGGATTTCCCGATCCGGTGTTGAGGGGGTGTTTGACGGGCAGGCGGGGCGTTAGAGTGAAAATCAGTTGGGCATGAGCTGATCGTAGTGCTGCTTCCGCTTGTTTTGGTGTTTCGGCTCGGGCAAAGAGAAAACCTAGATAGCTTGATCCTTCCGGCCAAGCGGCGATGTAGTCATGCAGACGCGCGGTGATTTCCAATCCGGAGATGCAATGAATGCTCCGCGCCGATTCTTCCCCTTCGACCTTTTCCAGGATGCCGCTTTGCGGGACGGGAATCATCATGACGCCGGAGGCGGCTGATTCGCGGAGCGCATCCGCACCGGGCAAACCAAGAGTGTGGCGCAAGAGGAGTTCTTCCAGGCCGATCGGTTCTGGTGCACCCGGGAGGCAAAATCGCAACGCTTTCGCACATAATCCACCAATCGGCCTGGGAGCCACCTCGATTGGCCAAATTCCCTGTTCATTCAGGCGGAATTCCGCATGCACGGGGCCGTGGGTCAAACCAAGAGCCTGAACCGCGGATCGCAAAGAGTTTGCGATGGAACGCTGCTGGGAATCCAGCAAGCGGGAAGGCGTAATGTAGATGGTCTCCTCGAAGTACGGCCCTTCGAGCGGATCCGGCTTATCGAATATGGCCAGTATCCGCAACGAGCCTTCCGTCAGCAACGCTTCGACGGCCACTTCCTTTCCCGGCAGATATCCTTCGACCAACATCTGGTCCAAGTGAGGCTCGCGAGTCGCGCGTATCTCTGGCGAATCGAGGAGCTTCTTGAGTCGCGTGGCACCGGCGATGAATTCCTCGCGATTATTGGCGCGCACTACTCCCTGGCTGGCCGAAAGCGAGAGCGGCTTGAGCACGCATGGATACTGAATACCAAGAAGTGCGGGTTCCGGCGAGGGGTTCAGGGAAACGCAACGAAAGCAAGGCACTGGAATCCCCGCCTCGCGAAACACTTCCCGTGAGCGCAATTTGTTGCGGCAGGCTTCCACGCTCGCTGGATGATTGTGCAGGAGCGCAAGGCCGCGCGCCACATAGGCCGCGGTGGGCGCGGGCCGATCGCCGAGTGCCAGCACGCCATCGACGCGAAAACCGTGCTGGGCTTCCAGGATTTTGTGCGCTGCGGTTTCCGGCGCGTCAAAATGAGCGGCGAGTGCGTGATCGTTCCACGGGTCATCGAGGCGGCCGCAGCGATCGGTGACAAAGACGATCTCGACATCCAGTTTTTCGGCTGCCGCGTTGAACGAACGCGTTTGGTAGCCGAGTTTTGTGGCGAAGAGCAGAAGCCGTTTTCGTGGATTCATCGGATGCGATCCTGTCTTTCGACGGCGATTGTTTCACCCCGGCACGTGCTGTGCGACCCCGCCGAGCGCCCCTCAGGGGTTAAAACCCCTGAATTTGCGAAGCTTTTCGGCACGGCTGAAGCCGTGCCCTCCTGGGAACCATCCACGAGATGTCGACATAACTTCTAGAGAAAGGTTTCCGCCTGGCGGACCGTTTCCTTGGCCTTGGCGATGGGGACCAACTGGTCCCGCGTTGGCTCCGCTCAACAGTACCAGGGCTCATTGAGATACGGCACGCTCTCCCGCGCTGCCAGAATGGGCATTGCCGCCGCTTCTTCGACTTTCGTACCGGCTGCGATGTTCGCGGCTTGCCAAAGCTGTTCAAAAATCGCCGTGCGGCCGAGCTTTTTCTTTTCGCTCGCTGCGACGATTTCCTGTAATTCCTCAGCCAACCGGTCCAGCGCCGGGTCCGGATTCTTCCAGGGATAGACAAGCGCGTTGGAATCGAAGGGCCCGACGGTTTGGCGGATTTCCTCAAGTTCCAGCAGCCGCGATCGCGCGGGGATGAGCAGCCGAATGGCTAGTTGAATCGGAGCAACGGCCTCGACCAGATTCAGGCGGCGAAGATTATCGAGGAGATCTATGTAATTCTCGAATGTGGTCCACGGTGTGAACGGAACGAACGTAGGTTGGAGAGTAAGGCTGGCGCGCTGGCATTCTTCGACGACGCGAAAGAAATCGGCTCGCGTGTGGCCCTTCTGCAATTTTTGTAAAGTGACGTCGTCAAGCGATTCGACGGCGGAAACAACGAAGAGGCAACCCGTCTGCCGAAGTGTGGGCAACAATTCAACGTTCTTCAAGAGATGCTCGACTTTGATCGTTACGTCATACGTCAGCGTGGGGAATTCGCGGTGCAGCGATTCCACCAGCGGAACGGCGTGGCCCACTCCATTGAAAAAATCCGGGTCCCCAAAGGTAATGTGTTGCGCACCGGCCGCCACCTGCTGACGAATGTCCGCGAGCACAACCTCACGATCCACGATGCGGAAAACGCCGTTATAGACGGGCACAATGGGGCAATGCCGGCACAGGTGTTTGCAACCGCGGCTCGCTTCGGTGTACCCCACGGTGCGATGCTCGCCGCTGGGCAACACCAGATGCGTATAGGAGCGCAAGGGTGGCAATCCAGTGCGATCCGGCTTACGAAAACGGAGCCGCGCCAACGAAACGCCCGTGTCCAACGGATGAATTTGCGGAGAGGCCGAGAGGCCTTCGAGATGCTCGGCAAGGTCAACCAAAGCTTGTTCGAATTCGCCGCCCAGTAGACTGTTCACGCCATGTGCACGGAAGCTCTCCGCGGCGAGGGAAGCGTACAGGCCATAGGCACACAAATGCGCCTTCGGATTCACGTGGCGAATGTGGCCGAGCAGTTCCAGTGTGAGTCGCGTCGCGGTATGCATGGGCACATAAAATGCGATTAAACGCGCCTCGCGCAAGGCTTGTTCGTTCAAGCCATCTCGCGATAAATCAAGGCAGGTGACCCCGTGGCCGCGTTCGCGAAGCCAAGCCGCGGGTGAGGCTAGCCCAAATGGCTGACGCCCCAGTTCGTACGTTGAGATCAGGACAATTTTCACGGTTTCCCATTATAGCGTCCCCCGCGCCGCCGCGTGATTTCGGGTATCATAGAAGTCCAAATAGCCCGTGAAAGGACGCATGGGATGCCCATCTCCGCAATCAATTCCTTCGGAACACGCGACAATCTGAACGTTGGCGCGCAAACATTTGAAATTCAGCGCCTGGAAAAACTGGAAAAGCAGGGGCTCGGCCAATTCACCGGGCTTCCCTTTTCGCTGCGCATTCTTCTGGAGAACCTGTTGCGGTGCGAGGACGGACGCTCTGTCCGCGCCGATGATATTCGGGCGCTGGCGACCTGGAAGCCGGGCGCTGAACAGAAAGAGATCGCGTTCATGCCCGCCCGCGTCCTGCTGCAGGATTTCACTGGCGTCCCGGCGATCGTGGATCTGGCCACGATGCGCGAAGCGGTGCAGAGGATGGGCGGCAATCCCAAACGCATCAATCCGCTTTTCCCCGCGGAACTGGTGATTGACCACTCCGTTCAGGTGGATGCTTTCGGTACCGCGGGCGCGTTTGGATTGAACGCCGAGCTAGAATTTCAGCGTAACGTGGAGCGCTATGCTTTCCTGCGGTGGGGACAAACCGCCTTCCGTAATTTCAAGGTTGTTCCGCCCGACACAGGAATTTGTCATCAGGTCAATATTGAATATCTCGCGCGCGTGGTTTGTTCGGTTCCAAGCGGGAGCCGCCTGGAAGCTTATCCGGACTCGCTGGTGGGCACGGATTCGCACACCACCATGGTGAATTCGCTGGGCGTGTTTGGCTGGGGCGTCGGAGGAATCGAAGCGGAGGCGGCGATGCTTGGCCAGGCTCTTTCGATGCTTGTACCGGAAGTGGTGGGGTTCAAGCTGCATGGACGGCTGCGCGAAGGCGCGACTGCTACGGACTTGGTTCTTACCGTCACGGAGATGCTGCGGAAGAAAGGCGTTGTGGGGAAATTCGTGGAGTTTTATGGATCGGGCCTGTCCACATTGAGCGTACCGGACCGCGCCACGATTGCGAATATGGCGCCTGAATATGGCGCAACCATGGGCTTCTTCCCTGTGGACAAAGAAACGCTCAACTACCTGGAGTTCACCGGGCGTTCGCTGGAACATATTGCGCTGGTGGAAGCCTACTGCAAGGAGCAGTTTCTCTTCCGGACGGATTCGACGCCCGACCCGGCGTTCAGCGACACGCTGGAGCTGGATCTTGGAAGCGTGGAGGCCACGGTGGCGGGGCCAAAGCGGCCGCAAGATCGCGTCGCGCTGAAGAACGCCAAGGCTTCCTTTGTTAAAGTTGTAGAAGGGACGCCCGAGAAACACATCCCCGTGAAGAACAACGGAGACGCGTTCGAGCTTTCCAGCGGAGCGGTGGTGATTGCCGCGATTACGAGCTGCACGAATACGTCGAACCCTTCGCTGATGCTGGGCGCGGGATTGGTGGCCAAGAAGGCTGTCGAGCGTGGCTTGCAAGTGAAGCCCTGGGTCAAGACGAGCCTTGCGCCGGGATCGAAAGTGGTGACGGATTATTTGCAAGCTTCCGGGCTGATGGCTTACCTGGAAAAATTGAAGTTTCACCTGGTGGGCTACGGCTGCACTACTTGTATTGGCAACAGCGGGCCGCTTTCGGAGCCGATCGGCGCGGCCATCAAGGAAAACAATTTGATCGCCGTGGCCGTGCTGAGCGGCAATCGCAACTTTGAAGGGCGCGTGCACCCGCTGGTTCGCGCGAATTATCTGGCTTCGCCGCCCCTTGTCGTTGCTTATGCGCTGGCGGGCCGCATGGACATGGATCTAACCACCGAATCTCTCGGAAACGACTCCGCCGGCAAGCCCGTTTACTTGCGTGAGATTTGGCCATCGGCGCAGGAAGTGGAAGCAACTGTGCGCGCGTCCGTCACTACCGCGCAATACCGCAAGGAATACAGCGAAGTGTTTGAAGGCGACGCGCGTTGGAAGACGATGCCGGTTCCCGAGGGCGATCTCTACAAGTGGGACGCCAACTCCACATACATCAAGCTGCCGCCATATTTCG
>CAYOOS010000344.1:0-5126 GCA_964405585.1 uncultured Acidobacteriaceae bacterium
GTGTGCGAGACAGGTGATTGTTTCTTGCAAGGATGGCCGCTGGGAAAGGTCGAGCCTGGGGACGTAGTGGCAATTTGGGCTGCGGGGGCATATGGAATGGTGCAGGCTTCGAATTACAACGGACGCGCGCGGCCCGCGGAAGTGCTGGTGGACGGGAAGCGGGTGCGATTGATACGGCGGCGGGAAACGCAGGGCGATGTGTTGCGGACGGATGCGTTAAATTAGGTCAGTGTATTTAGGGTGGGTGCGGAGAATGAAAGGCAGTGATTTGCAACTCAGGCTTCGCCCCATTTTAGTTTGCTGCGAAGAATCTCAAAATACGTTTTGTTGGGTGGTTGAATAAGTTTCAGGCGCTCTGGAGCTCGGGTAATGCGCACGCGATCGCCGGGCTGCATGGGAACGCCCGTCTGTCCGTCGAGAGTGAGAAAGACGGAGTCCGAGCCTGCCGAAATACGCAACTCAATCAGAGAAGTGTCGCGCACGACGACGGGGCGATCGCTTAGGGTGTGTGGGCAGATGGGCGTGATGAGAATGGATTCGACGGCGGGGTGGACTATCGGTCCACCAGCGGACATGGAATAGGCCGTGGACCCCGTGGGCGTGGCGGCAATCAGGCCGTCAGCGCGGTAGCGGCAGACAAAGCCGTCATCGATGTAGAGTTCCAGTTCGATCATGCGAGCGAGAGTGCCCTTGTGAACGACGGCGTCGTTCACTACGCGCTGTTTGGTGACGACTTGTCCACAATTGACGCGCTCGACGAGCAGCAGCACGCGTTCGTTGATCGTGGCGTGACCCGCCAGAACATTTTCGAGAGCAGGATACAGCTCATCCACCGTAAAGCTCGTAAGAAAACCAAGGCTGCCCATGTTGATGGGAAGCACGGGAACAGCGCGCGCGGCGGCTTCGCGTGCCGCGGCCAGTAGCGTGCCATCGCCGCCAAGGACGAGCAGGAGATCAGATTCTTCGGCGATTTTGTGGCGCGTGGTTCCTAGCATGCCATCGGAGAGGGAACTCGCGGTTTCGGAATCGTAAATCGTGGTCACGCCGCGTTCAGCGAGCCAGCGCAGAAGTCCGGGAATCACTTCCGCCAGGTTGGAACGCCGTGGCCGCGAGATGATGCCGATCGTCCTAAAAGGAGAGTTTGGCTGCATGGATTAAGGTGATTCTACAGTAGCCGATTTTACCGCGTGAAGGAAATACTCCTGGTTGCCCTCTGTGCCGGGGAGGCGGCTGGGAGAGACCTGCAGGCCGGTGAGGCCTAGAAATTCAGCAGCGCGGCGAACGCTGGCGATGGCCTTTTCGTGGAGCTTGGTGTCACGCACGATGCCACCCTTGCCGACGTCGGCGCGCTCCAGTTCGAACTGCGGTTTGATGAGGATGAGGAGGTCAGACCCCGGTAGGCAGCAAGCAACAGCGCCGGGAAGGATTTTGGTGACGGAGATGAAAGAAACATCGGCGACTGCGAGGGCGACAGGCTCGAGAATGTCACCTGGCGCAAGTTCGCGAGCGTTTTTCGTTATCAAGACTACGCGAGGGTCCTCGCGCAATTTCCAGGAGATCTGGTCGGTGTTGACATCTACGGCATAGACGCGTGCGGCGCCCTGCTGGAGCAGGCAATCGGTGAAGCCGCCGGTGGAGGACCCCACGTCGAGACAGATTTTTTCCTGTGAGCTGACGCGAAAATCCTCCAAAGCACCTTCGAGCTTGAAACCGCCGCGGCTGGCATATTTTTGCAGGCGGCTGTGAACTTCGATTAGGGCGTCCACGGCGACGGGTTGGCCGGCCTTTTCGGCGCGAATGGCGTCCACCGTGACTTCACCCGCGAGAATCATGGCTTGGGCTTTCTGGCGGGATTCGGCGAGGCCCCGCTCGACGAGAAGAAGGTCGAGGCGCTTGCGTGGAGATTTTGGTGGCATTTCGTCTTTTTGGTGACGGCGCGGGTGAAAAATTCAAAAGCTCAGGTGCGGCGGAGGACCAGGAATTCGGCAATGGCTCGCAGGCGGTCAGCTCGTTCACCGTAGAGTTGCAATTCGGCGATCGCCTTCGTGGCCAATTCATTGGCGAATTCGTGCGAGCGTGGCAAGCCGAACACCGCTGGATATGTTGCTTTTTGCTGGGCGATATCCTTGCCTGCGGTTTTGCCGAGCGCGGCGGAGGATTCCTCGACGTCGAGGATGTCGTCCGTCACTTGAAAGGCCCAGCCGATGGTTTCACCGAAACGACGGAGGCGCACAACGTCCTCGGGAGGCGCACCGGCGGAGAGTGCGCCGGATGCGATGGAAGCGCGAATGAGCGCGGCAGTTTTTGAGCGGTGAATGTATTCGAGAGTTTCCGGGCCGACCTGACGGCCTTCCGCTTCGAGATCGGCGACCTGTCCTCCGACCATACCGTTGACAGTGCCAGCGGCGGTGGAGATTTCCGTAATCATGGCGACGCGGCGGCCCGGCGGGGCCGGGGAAACAGCAACTGTCTCAAAAGCCAGCGTGAGCAGGGCGTCGCCAGCGAGAATCGCGGTGGCTTCACCGAATTTCTTGTGGCAGGTGGGCTTGCCGCGGCGCAGATCGTCGTTATCGAGCGCGGGCAGATCGTCATGTATCAGAGAGTAGGTGTGGATGAACTCGATGGCGCAGCCGGGATAGAAGGCGGGAGAAACTTCAGGGTCAAAGATGCGCGCCGTTTCCAGGCACAGGATGGGACGGATGCGCTTGCCCCCGGCAAAGACGGAATAGCGCATGGCCTGATGGATGGAAGGCGGTTGGACGGACTCCGCGGGCATCAAGCGGTCGAGATGCCCGTCAACGGCGATGCGGTCTTCTTCAAAGAAGTCGGGAAGTTTCATCGGGATGAAAAGTTTCCTGTCCTGGGAGTCGCGGGTGCGTTATGCGTTGCCTTCTCCTTCGGGCTCGAAAGGCTCTGCTGTGAGCTTGCCGTCCGCTTTTTTCAGAAGGATTTCCACGCGGCCTTCGGCTTCTTCCAATTGCTTCTGGCATTCACGGGAAAGGCCAACGCCTTCCTCGAAAAGCTTCATGGCTTCGTCGAGAGAAAGCTGAGGGCTTTCGAGCTTGCGCACGACTTCTTCGAGGCGCGCCAGGGAACGCTCAAAATCCGGCTTTTTGGCGGGTTAGGGCTTCTTGGGAATTGTCTGATTCACGGCGCTTCCTCGGGGAAATTCTACTTCTGGCAATACAAACAGCAGTACGTGGAACGTCCGCCCTGCTCGATGCGTTCGATCACCCTCCCGCAACGGCGGCATGGCAATCCTTCGCGCTGATAAGCCCGAAGGATTTTTTCGATTCCCTGGAACCACCAATGCGGGTCGCGGAAATCGGGCGCGGGATGCAAACAGCATTCTAAAGCACGGCGGAGAACGGACACAATCGCTTTATGAAGTTTGGCGGATTCTTTGCGGCTGAGGGAATTCGCCGGGCGGCGTGGATCGAGCCGGGCGTGCCAGAGAGCTTCAGCGGAATAGATATTGCCGATGCCTGCAATCCGGGATTGATCCAGGAGAAACTCTTTCAATGGGCGACGGGAAGCGGAGAGGCGCTCATAAAAAAAAGAAGGGGTGAATTGAGGAGAGAGCGCGTCGGGGCCGAGAGAGCGCAGGGAAGGGCAAGCGGAAAACGATGGCCAGTAGTGCACGCGTCCAAAATGGCGTTGATCGGCGAAGCCTAGCACTCCTTTATCGAGCTCCAGAGCTACATCGACGTGGACACCTTCTGGCATTTGATTGGCGCGGCGGAGCAGTTCGTTGGCGCTGCGAAACCAGATGAGTTGGCCATCGAAGCGGAAGTGCAGTTCGAGCAAGCCACGATCGAGGGTGAGCAGGAGGTATTTGCCGTGGCGCGTGGCATCAAGGATGTGGCGTCCGCGGGCAAGTTGTGCGATTTGCATCGGCGATTGCGGTTTTGTTGCGATGGGATGAAAGATGTGGACGCAACGGATACGGCGTCCACGAACAAGGGGACGCAAGCTGCGCGTTATGGCTTCGACTTCGGGAAGTTCGGGCATGGGTGCTCAGTGGCTTAGGGCTTCAAGGTCAGCGTATGTTTCTTAGTCTTGGCTTCGGCGGCGTCGCTGAAGGGGCCGTAAATCGGTTTGCCTTCGAACCAGAAGTGAAACTGGTCGGTGTAATGCTCGCTGCCGGGCTGGCCGGATTGTCCAGCGGGGATGAGGATGATGGAATGATCCCAGTCGGCAAGATTGGCGACAAAGCGTTCCGATGGGCCGTGGCTGCGGCTGGCGGCGCGCGGGCTGAATATCGTGCCGGCTTGCGGCCGATCGCCAAGACTTAGCATTTTTTTCAGGAAACCCTCGCGACCAAGGGGATGAAGCATATCCAGATAGTTGAATCGCTTCCATTGCCAGTCTTCGGGGTTGGATTTTCCGGTGCGTTTTTCCAGACGGTCCACAGCCCGATCTGCGGCGGCGCTTAGGAGTTCGTCATAGTTCTTGAACTGGGAGGGAAGCCAGCGCGCGGGCCGTTCGGTGAGGACGCGCTGGAGAAACGCGATTTTTCGCCAATGGTAAAGCTCCGTGTCCTGGCCCAGGTGAGGTTCGAGGATCAAATCGAGGGCCTGGTAAAGCGCCGTGTTGAGGAAAGTGACTACGACGGAATTGGGATCGGCGATGCCGTTCCAATCTTTGCCTCGTTCGATGAGCTTCTTTGCGCGGGGATCCTTTGGCGGAGCAACTTGTGCGGCGGTAACTAGTTGCTCCGCGAGAAAGGCGTGCGGATAGCTGAAGGCATCAGTCTGGACCTTGAGCATGTCCTCTGGGCGGAGATCGTGCCTGTCATGAAGCAGGTCGTAGATGCGGGCGGTACGATAAGGTTCCTCCCAATCGTCGGTGAGGTACTGTTTGTAGGCGGGGCCAACGACACGTGCATTAGCGGTGACGATGAGGCCACTCTCCGGATTGTAGCTGCGCGGCAATTGGTCGAACGGGATGTAGCCAGTCCACTCGTAATCGTCGGTATCGCCGGGCACAGGCATTTCGCCATGGCCCTTTTTGCGAACGGGAACGCGAGCAGCCATGATGTAGCCGATGTTGCCGTTCACGTCGGCATAAATGGCGTTCTGTGCGGGGCCCCACACGGATTTCATGATCTCCAGAAACTCGCGCCA
>CAYOOS010000345.1:0-5119 GCA_964405585.1 uncultured Acidobacteriaceae bacterium
ACTTCCACGTCCGCTATTCCTGCACGCACCATTTCCGCCAGGGGCTCGATCAACGACGGATGATATTCTTCCTCTGGAAAAAAAAATGTATATTGCGGCGAATTGCCAACTGAATCTGGCTTACATCGTGCCGCTATCGTTGGCCATGAGGACCGCCACAAAGCGACGCGGGACTCCCCTGTGCTCAAGTCAGCATTCCGCCACATCGGCTCAAAATGGTCTGCGATCGTCACCCAGATACATCCGAGCGGAGGCGTGGGGCGTTGGGCAATCTGCCGCAGTCGCTTCTTGACATAATCCGGGCCCCAAATTTGCGAATTGTGAATGAGTTGCATAGTAATGTGGTTGTTATGAGGCGTATCGGCTCACTGGCTCAGTACAGTAGTAGCCTTAGCTAGCGACTCACGTTTCTCTCGTTGTCGTTGCAGTGCCAACTCGCAGATGCCGAGCATTTCGTCGGCGGCCTTGTCCCAGCTCCGGTGGAATTGCTCCGAGATTAAGCGTTCATTCCAATTCTGCTTCAACGCCGATTCAATGGCGCTGGCAAGGGCGTGCGAATCCCGGGGAGCAACTAGAATGCCGGACTCTTCATTGACCAGTTCAGGGATTCCGCCGACATTTGTTGCAATCACCGGGCGCCCACAGCTGAGGGCTTCGATGACGACGTTCGGATATCCCTCATTGTAACTGGGGAGGACGAGCACGTTGGCGGCCGCGAGCCACTCGGCGATCTTCTCCGAAGTGCAGGCACCACCAAAGATGATTCGGCTATCGAGTGCAAGATGCTTAGCTTTGCTTCGCAAATGTGCGCCGCCTGGGCCATCTCCAACGTACGCCAAGCTCAGATTTGGACGGCGGCTGGCGAGCGAAGCAACGGCTTCGAGCAATTCCATAATGCCCTTCGCGGGGTCCAAACGTCCTACGAACAACGCGAGTTCGGCTCTATCGTCTACTCCGAGCTGCGCGCGCGCCGCTCTCCGGTCGGCCAAGTGAAACACGCGGGGATCGCAGCCGTTACGCACCGTCCTGACTTTGCTGGCGCTGATGCCCATGCGAAGAGCGTTCTGGCGGAGTTGTTCGCTTTTGGTTACAACAAATGCTGCCCGTTTCATGGCAAGTCGCGTCAACCATCTGGATATCGGGTCGGGAGGACAATTCAAATCGGAGCCGATGGAGCAGACTATGGCCGGAATGCCGAGCTTGCGTGCTACTGCCACTGTTGCGAATCCTTCAGGATAAAGCCAGAAATTGAAAGCCACATCTGGGCGGCTTTCGCGAAAATGGGCTTCAAGGTAGCTTGCGCATACTAAGCCGTTTATTCCCCTTGTCAGCCCTGGTAAGGCAGGGTACTCGAAGTATCGTGTAGCCAGGCCGGGCGGGGAATAGGACAAGTCGGGGTGGCGGTAGTCGAAACTCGGCTGGAACCATTTAGGGTAACGCGGGAAGGGACAAATTACGTTTACATCCGCGCGTTTTGAGAGCGCCAGAAGGATCTGGTATTCCGAATGGCCCCGGTACGGTTGCGCAGGAATAGGAAAAATCGGCGTAACTACAGTCACTCTCATCTCTGGTCCCGCATTTGATCGCTTAGGTTCATGTTGCCCATGGTTGCGTGTAGTTCCGTGCCCTGTTGACCATTCGCTTCAAAAGAGGCCGGTGTCCCAGAAGTCCAGATCTTCCAGAGCGGCCCCCGTGTGAACATGAACTTGTAAAAGCCAACAACTACCGCAGCATTCAACATGCAGAAGGCGCTCGCCGGGGCGGCTATTCGCATCAGGGTCGGACTCCCCAGACTGGAGCCGAGAGCCGCGAGCCCGTAAAAGAAAACCTGCGCCGAGAACACTCCCGCATAAAGCAGACCATGCTTTACCAATAAGGCGCTGGAGATCAGCAGTATTCCCAGCAGAAGAGGCACTATCAAACGCAACAACTTGTGCGAAATCAACTCGAAACGCAGACGATTCTGGCGTGTGAGCAACCAGGGCGCCAGTTGCAGCAGTTGAAAGTTGCCTGCCAGGGTTCGGACCTTGCGATGGAATTCGCCTCCCAAACTCTTCGGCCAGATGTCATAAACACGAGCGCGTAAGTCCAGAACTGATCGATAGCCCTGGCGAATGACGCTAAGCGGCTGTAGCATATCGTCCAGAATAGTGCCCTCTGGTAATGCTCTTGCTAGTCTGCGACGGATCGCGTAAAAGCCGCCATACACGCCGATCGGCGAATCAACTTTGGCCTCGCAATCGCGAATCCACTGCTCGTACCTCCAGTAGAGGCCGCCAACGGCTTTGGCGCCGGCGTCGTGACCGTCGTCACGCAGGACTAACTCCCCGGCAACACATCCAACATGAGGATCGGCAAAATTACTGAGCAATAAATGCAGGGCGTTCTTCTCGATCCAGGGCCGAATGTCAAGGAACAGCAAGATTTCGCCGGTGGCGCTCTCCATTCCCAGGTTCAGAGCCGCCGCTTTGCCGGATTGCGCGGCGCAATGTATGCACCGGACATGCGGGTCTTGGAAGCCGTCGAGAAGTTCGTCCGTTCCATCCGTTGACCCGTCGGATACAATCTTGATCTCCATTCGATCGAGGGGATAGTCCAGTGACAGCAGGTGCTCGACTTTCTGTCGCAACAGCGCCACACCATTGTGAACCGCAAGGATGATGCTGACGGTGGGAAACACGGACCCATGGTGCGATGGCCGCGGATACGCACGGCTTCGCATGTAGATCCACAGTGGATATCCGGCGTAAGTGTAAATCATAAGCAATGCGGCGAACCAAAAGGCAAACGTATAGATGTGGGGACCATTCATCTCATCCTCCTTGTTCTGGCAATGCGCTAAACTGTCAGGATGGCGCTCGATGCGGGATAAGACTGCTTGACCTTGAATGTCAGCGTACTTAGTGGAAAGAATTTCCGTCGAATCGGGATTTGTTCGGCCGCCGCAGGCAGGTTATCGGCCGGCGACTCTCAGTGGCGAAGGCGAACTAGGCCGTATATCAGAATGATTAGTATTACCTCGATGATTACCGTAGAGATAATCCAATGAAGGCGAGTTCGCGAAGTGGTAGTATTTCCTTCGAGCGCGATCGTTGCAGTGGCCAATCCCAGAACCAAGTACATCGTGGTGGTATAACTCCGCGATAAGAACCATGCCGCTGTCATAAACGAGACTAATGCGAGGCGCATCACCACAACCCAGTGTTTTGGCACACTCAGGGAGTGAGTGAGTTCATTTTCAGTTGCGACCTCGGTAGCACTAGCGGCAATCATCATGGGAACCGCTTCCCCGGCATCCGAATATTGCAACGCGTTGATTCCTTCCGAAGGTGCGGGATCAGGTGCAAGCGCGCGGGCACTGTTGATACAACCCGCTTCAAAAAGGCTGAGTAGCCCGAAAAATCTGCTCTCCTGCCGCATCTTTCGCGCGTCTCTTTTCTCTCCTAAAGAAATAATGCGGTTCAGACTTGTCGTCGTGGTTACAAGCAACGCCAGCCACAGCGTGCTTCCCACTATCCCAAGCTCGGCAAGACACAGGACGAAAGAATTGTGCGCGGTAATCTCATGCAAATCGGTGAAACTATTGAATCCGATTCCGAACAAGGGAGCGCTTTTGAACATTTCCAGCCCATTTGCCCACGCTTCCAGCCTGTCGGACCCGTCCGCCGCGGAAATCCCCCGGCCTCCCGTGAAGTCAAGAGCTAGCATGCCAAAAATGAATGCGGTGGCCAGGGCGATGGACGTGGTTGTTCCCAATTTCTTGCGGGCCGCCATCAGCGCGACAGCACCCAGCGCGATTAACCCACCTCGGGAATGTGTCAGATAGGTGGTCCACAAAAGCAATGCTGCAGGCAGAAGCACGACGAAGAAGTTGACGACAAGGCGTCCTCGCTGCCATGCGATAAATACCAGTGGAAGAGCAATTAATAGAATTTGAGCAAGATCATTCGGATCGCTCAAGAAACCTGCCCCGCGTATCCGCGTCAATTGGCCGATTACTTCGTCCTGCGCGGAGAAAACATTGCTCTGTAAGATAAACATTTCGCCGTGAAAGCCGGCGTAGTAGCCGCAGAGCGCTTCAACGGTAACAACCAGACAAGATGCGACCGAGGCCAGCGCCACGATCTTTAGCTTTCGAATGGTCGTCACGTTTACGACGATGAAAAAGAATACCGCCGCGCTGGGCAGGAAGATCCGCCAACCCTCGAGAACTCCACCGAGCCATCCGTGGGCCAGTTGCGACAACGCAATTGCGGCAATTAGCCCGAGCATCAGAAAAATCTGTACCGACGATTTCCAATATTTGTAGTCTGCCAAATTTGGCAAAGAAGCCACAAAAGTAATCCCAGCGAGGTACATCATTGCGTGATAGCTGGCCCATTCTTTCCCGAACTGCTCCGGCGAAATGATCGTTACGACGACATAAATTATGGTAAGTGCGAATCCCATGATCGTTTGGCAAGTTCACCCGGCCGATTGAGCCATGCCCAATCGGCCGCAAAATTTACAGGGACTCTCCTGGGGCGGACGAGAACGATTCTCGCCGGGATAGGAGAGCAGCAGTTACTTAGCGCCGCGTCCGAGGAGCACAATCTTGATCGTGTTCAAGATGATCAGTAGATCCAGCCCCACCGAAGTGTTCTTGATGTAATAGAGGTCGTAACGGAGTTTTTCCTTGGCATCCTCGACCGAGTTTCCGTACTTGTACAGGATCTGCGCCCACCCTGTAATTCCGGGACGAATAGAATGCCGCAAACGGTAGTAAGGAATCTGCTGATTGAGCGCTGCGACAAACTCTGGCCTCTCTGGACGCGGACCGACAAGGCTCATGTCGCCTCGCAATACGTTCAGTAACTGAGGAAGCTCATCCATGCGCGTCCTGCGGAGGAATCTGCCAACCCGCGTGATTCGCGGATCGTCATCCTTGGCCCAGGTCGGCCCCGAATCCGCCTCGGCGTCAGAGCACATCGTGCGAAATTTGTAGCAGCGAAAGATCACGCCGTCGCGTCCGACGCGACGCTGACGGTATAAAACCCGCCCTGGCGAACTAAGCTTGATAGCAAGAACAACGAAGGGAATCAGCGGCAGGGTAAGCAGGAGTCCGATAATCGAAGTCACC
>CAYOOS010000346.1:0-5110 GCA_964405585.1 uncultured Acidobacteriaceae bacterium
AAGGGTTTCTCTCTTATCGAACTGCTGATCGTCGTGGCGATTATTCTGATCATCGCGGCTATCGCAATCCCGAACCTTATTCGTTCCAAGATGGCGGCGAACGAGGCCTCGGCGGTCGCTTCCCTGCGCACCATCAATACAGGTGAAGTGACTTACAACAACACCTATCCGAATACTTTTGCCACGTTGGCGCAGTTGGGCCCGGGCGGCGCGACCTGCGGTACGCCCAGCTCGGCGAACGCCTGCTTGATCGACAACCTGTTGGCTAGCGCTTCGGTGGCGACTGCACCGAAGAGCGGCTACTACTTCACGGTTGCCGTGACCAACCCAACGGGCTACACCACGTTGGCAACTCCCTCTGGCGCCGGCACAACGGGCACGCGCACGTTCTGCTCCGACCAGAACCTGGTTCTCTTCTACAACCCGACCGGCGGCTCTTGCACCACGTCCACCGCCAGCCCGCTATAAGAGTTTGACAGAGAGTACCCTCTGAGGAGTTAAGCGGAGCGGATCCAGAAGATCCGCTCCGTTTTTTTTGTGCCGAGGATGTTTGAGGATTTGGATGGGAGTTGCTTTGTTACGGCCGGGGCGAGCCGACTCCTCCTACGCCGTGTAGCCGGAAAATGCGCCTTCACCTGTTTCGCCAAAACCGCGCCGCCACCCATTCTGGAATATGATGAAAAGGGGCGCGGAAACATGGCGAACGACAAATGGGCAAATCCGCAGAAGATGTGGGACGAGCGATTCGCGGAGGCAGAGCCTGTTTACGGCGAACACCCTAATACTTATTTACTGGCACAAACTCAGCGGCTGCCGCGCGGGTGCAAAATTCTCGTGCCCGGCGATGGCTATGGCCGCAACGGCATCTGGCTTGCAAGGCAGGGCTTCCAGGTGAGCACGGTCGATCTTTCTTCTGTGGGCGTTGCGCGCGCCCGCCAATCGGCGCAAGCGGCTGGGCTGACGATGTCCATCGAGCATGCTGATCTTGCCTCCTGGACTTGGCCGGTAGGCGAGTATGACGCCGTCGCTTCGCTCTTCCTTCACCTCCCGCCTGAACTGCGCCCGCAGATTCATGCACAGATGCTCGGCACTTTGAAACCGGGGGGATTGCTGATCATCGAAGCTTTCAGTCCCGCGCAACTCCGGCATTCCTCCGGGGGACCGAAGCAGGCGGAACTTCTTTACACGGCGGAAGTCCTGCGAACGGATTTTGTCTCCGCCGATGTTCTGGAGTTGCAAGAAGTGGAAGTCGAAATTGACGAAGGCCGTCTGCACAGGGGGCGCGCGGCGGTGGTCCGGGGCGTTTTTCGCAAGAAGTGAGCTGAGTCACTGACAGGGCAATTAGTCACGTGGTATCCTGTGCCTAATATAAGCAAGACGGGCAGGAATCATGGAAACTTGGCGAACCAGCGCTCTTTTGGCCGGATTGCTGTTTTTCTGCGCGCTCGCCCCTCCTCTGGGACAGTCTGCCGCCGCTGCGCAAAGCAATGATCCCGTAGCTCAAGCGATAGCCGAGGGCGACGCTTACCGGTCCAAACGAGATTACGAACAGGCGCTCAAATCCTACTGGAAAGCGGACAAGCTTTCTCACCACACTTCCGCGCTAGCCCTCCTCCACATTGCCTTGATCGAGAAAAAGGCCGGCGTGCTCTGGGATGCGGTCAGCGACGCGAAAAAGGCCATTGCGGCCGCCGGCGACAACAAAAACCTCGAATGGCAAGCGCGGCTTTTACGCGCGACCCTGCTCACCCAGATGGCCGGGAAACCAACGGATAACAAATTGAAGGAAGCGGAAGCCGAATTGCGCGCGGCAGTGCAGATCGATCCCTCCCAGCCGCTTGCGCACTATAACCTGGGCTATGTTCTCATGAAGCAGGAGCGCGACGCCGACGGAATTGCCGAGATGAAGGCGTTGTTGGCCTTGCCGAAAACCGACGACGCCATGGCGGCCGAGGCGCGGCGCATGATCGCCAGTCCGATCCGGGCCCGTACGCCCTTTCTGCCCAGCTTTTCGTTCACCACGCTCGAGAACCAGGCCGTTTCCAATGTCTCTGTGCGCGGGAAAGTGACCTTGCTGGATTTCTGGGGGACCTGGTGCCCACCGTGTCGCGAGTCTGTCCCAATCTTGAAGAGCTTACAGAAGAAATATGCGGCAAAGGCCTTTCAACTGGTGAGTATAAGTTCCGATGACGATGAAGATGCCTGGAAGAAATTCGTGGAAGCGCAGCAGATGGCCTGGTCTGAATATCTGGATAGCTCCGGGGAAGTCCAGCGGGCATTCAAGATCGATGCGTATCCTACGTTTATCGTTGTCGATAAGGACGGAGTGATCCGCTTCCGGCAATCCGGCGTGGGTCCGGAAACCGAGAACGAATTGGAAGATGCCATCAACCATTCGCTAAAGAGGGAATCCGACCCGGTACTGGCCAAGGCAGCGGCGGAAGACGCGAACGCCACAACCCCGAATGACCACGCGCCCGCCGAAGACGCCGCGAAGTCTCTAGCGCCAAACGCCAAGGCCATAACTACTGCAAGCGATGCCGCGGCAGCTTCTACGGAGCTGGCACTGAATTCCAGGATGCCCGCACCTTCCGCGAATCTCTTCAAGAACGCGATGCTCGGCATTCGCTATGAATTCCCCGAGGGCTGGATTGCCGCGCAACCCGAAGCCTTGCTGGAGGCGAATCAACATATCGAAGCATCCATGCGCGAGCAACTGCTCAAGCAGCAAGCGCAGGCTTCGGAGAGCCTCCAAATCCTGCCTCCGACCATTCTCTTCTACGCTTCGCGCCGCGGCGATGGCGAACCGGAGAAACCCGTAATGTCCTCGATCTCTATCCGCGCTCAGCAGACCAACGTGGATCCTCTCGACGTAGCTCGTTTCCGCGCATTGACCTATAAAATGGCGAGCGCCGGCCAGACGAAACTCGTAGCCCCGACGGCGAGCTTTGATGTCGCCGGCCACAAATTCCTGCGAGCGGATTTTGAGCGCTCGATCGGGGGCGCGATTCATTATTTCCTGGGAATTGTGGAAACGAAGGCCGGCAACTCGCTCCTGCATATCGAAATCTATGCGGCTTCCGCGGAGGAATTGGGCCAGATCGCGGACACGCTGCAAACGATGAAAATTGACAACGATGATTAGGCCGCGACGTACGCCTGCCTACTGAAACTGCTTCTGAAAATTGGTGAACTGCTGGCGCAAAGTTTCGAGTTCCCTTCTCAGTTCGGAAACTTCGTCTTCAAGTTCCTTCAGGCGTTCCCCATCGGCTGTTGGCAGAGACCGGGTTGGGAGTCCAACATTTTCGGTTAAACCCTCTTCGGCCTCATGCGTAGCGGCTGGAGAGATGGCCGGCGCGGCATCGCCGGAAAGCAAATGCATGTAGCGCGATTCCTTTGTACCGTGCTGCCGGGGCAAGATTTTCGCCATGGGAGGCTCGCGGCGCATGAGGAGGTTGAGCGCGGCATGCACGGCGTCCAAGTCGTCAAATGGATAGAGCCGCTCGCTTCGTGTTCGCAGTTCCCCGGGCGTCTGCGGCCCGCGCAACAGGAGTACGCACAAAACGGCGATTTCGTGGCGGTGGAAATTGTAAAGCTCGTTCAAGCGGTGCTCGAACTTGGCCACACGCGAATCGCCGCTGGCAGAACGCACAAGGGCCTGATCGGAAAGCGAGCGCAGGGCCTGGCGCACCGCTTCTTCATTCAAGGTCAGTACGGGTTCGCGGTTCGATTTCTGATTGCACGCATTCAGCAAGGCATTCAGCGAGAGCGGATAATACTCCGGGGTGGTGATCTCTTTTTCAACGAGCGCGCCAAGCACGCGCACTTCAGTTTCCGAAAGTTGCAGGGCCATGCCAAAATAATAGCAGACCACACAGGAAGACCAAGCACCGCCTGGCGCTGCACAATTCATTTGCTGAAGTTGCGGAGAATTTACCGGCTATACAGAAGTGAGTACCGGCGAGCGCGGGGCCTTTGCAATCGCTTTATGCGCATACAGATTGCGATCGGCCTCCTCAATCAATTCGTCGAACTGATCGCCCGGTTCATAGGCCTTCCAGCCAACGGAAAACGTAGCCGGCAGAGTCTTCCCCTGGAATTCGACCTGCAGCCCCTCCATGCGAGTGAGGACCAACGACAATTGGTTCACTTCGCAATCCAACAGCAGAAGAATAAATTCATCCCCGCCCCAGCGGGCCGCGAGGTCCGAACCGCGCGTGGAGCGGCTCAAGCACTTTGCAAATTCCTTGAGGACGTGATCGCCGGCCAGGTGGCCATGTTCATCGTTGATTTGCTTAAAATCGTTCAGGTCCACCAAGACAACGATCATGGAGAGGCCCCGGCGCTCTGACCGGGCGATCTCTGAACGCAGACGCTGTTCGGCGTATCGCCTGTTATAGAGGCCGGTCAACGGATCGAACATCGCCAGCCGCCGAAAAACTTCGGCTTGAATTTGCTGTTCGGCCAGGGCGCGCTGTATTTTGCGCATCCGCAGATGCTGGTAGATCATCTGGCACGTAAAGACCAGGACAAGCACGACCAACGCGCGCACCGCCAGCCTCAGGTCCAGCCCGAAAACTGTTCTTGCCCCTTGCAGGTAAAACGAGACGGAGAACGTGACGACCGCGGCAGTCAGGCTGAGAATAATGATGGCTGCGTTGCCCCAAACCCACAGATCGCGGCGCTCGAGTTTGCGCAGATTTGCCTGAATGTCTGCGGCGCTGAAATCCGGATCGCCTTGGAACAGAGGTGTGGGCTCAGTGTTCATTGGTTGTTCCACAAAGAGATAAGCTGCTTATCTATGAACCTAGCCCTCGCCTGGGCAAGCGTCAAGCATCCCAATTCATCATGCGACTCGGGAGTAACACCACCATACGGGGAACGCGCGTGTGGATTTGCGAATTGCAATCAAATGAGCGGAGAGGAATAGAAAAACGCGCGGCTGCCAGCATGCCCCAGTGAAGTTTGATACGTCGAGGTTGAACGCGAATGAATACGAGGAACTCAGAGGGTGCTCAAGGAGCACAGCCGGACTGCCAATCGGGGCGTCGCGAGAGCACTGACGGCCTTCCGGCGGATGATCCCCGAGGTTATGTCATTCCGTGCGCAG
>CAYOOS010000347.1:0-5098 GCA_964405585.1 uncultured Acidobacteriaceae bacterium
CTCCGTGCCCTCTGTGGTGAATCCTCCTTCTCCTCCGTGCTCTCCTCTACAAACCGTCGAATCTCGGCCAAAAACGCAAAAAGCACCAATATACCCCAATGGTTATCTATAACTATAGTTAATATTGTCGGCGCGCCGACATATTGCAAATGTTTCGCAACTGGCGCAAGCACCCTCAAGAGCGGCCCGCCTCAGAAGGACGGGCCCCACACAAGAAGGAATCCTGTAATTCCCCTGATTGCTCCGCAAGAAATTTGTGTGTTTGGAACCGGGGATGGCAGCTCCTATAATTGCGGGCCGAGGAGGGGCCATGAAAACTTTTCGCGGGCTGTTGGTACTGTGGCTGGTTTGTGGCGCGGTGACCGCTTGGGCCAACGAGTATCCTGCGCCGCAAGCGGGGAATTTTGTCGTGAAGGACTTTCAGTTCAAGTCCGGGGAGAGATTGCCGGAGGTCAAGCTGCACTATCAAACGCTGGGCGCGCCGCAGAAGGACGCGAGCGGAACGGTACGCAACGCGGTGTTAATCCTGCACGGAACTGGAGGGACCGGGAAGCAATTCCTGACGCCTACGTTTGCGGGAGTGCTGTTTGGAGCGGGCCAGCTACTGGACGCGGCAAAATATTTCATCATCCTGCCGGACAACGTGGGCCACGGAGAATCGAGCAAGCCGAGCGATGGGCTGCACATGCGCTTTCCGCATTATGAGTACGACGACATGATCGAACTGCAATACCGGCTGCTGACGCAAGGACTGGGAGTCAACCACTTGCGGCTGGTGATGGGAACGTCGATGGGCGGAATGCACACGTGGTTGTGGACCGAACAACATCCGGAGTTCATGGATGCGGCGATGCCGCTGGCGAGCTTGCCGATTGAGATTGCGGGGCGCAACCGGATGATGCGGCGGATGATCATGGACGATATTCGCAATTCGCCGGACTGGAACAATGGCGAGTACACGCAACAGCCGCATGGATTGGCGGCGGCGCTGGGCGTCCTGCTGTTTATGGGCAGCTGTCCGCTGCAGATGCAGAAGCAAGAGCCGACGCGCGCGCAGGCGGATGAATTTCTGGAAAACTTTATCGCCAACCATACGAAGAGCACCGATGCGAACGACATGCTGTATTACTTTGACGCATCGAGAAATTACAACCCCGAGCCGCAATTAGAGAAAATTACGCGGCCACTTACAGCGGTGAACTCAGCCGACGATCAGATTAATCCGCCGGAGTTGAAAGTTCTTGACGCAGACATACGGCGCGTGAAGAAAGGCAAGTACGTGCTGTTGCCGATCACCGATGCCACGCGAGGGCACGGGACGCACTCGTTGCCGGCAATTTGGCAAGGAGATTTGAAGGATTTGCTAGAGCGATCGGCTGCACCCTGAGCGGGATGCGCGAGAAGCAGCTAATTGGAGGCGACCGGCTTGGGCGGGTTTGATTTATCAGCGTTGAGGGATTGCAGCAGATCGAGCCTGGCGCGCAATTGGCCGAGTTCCTTGCCTTCGCGGAGCATTTCGTCCTGCTCGAAGCGGCGTTTGGCGCGGGCGTCGTCGTTCTCCAAACCGCCCGTGGTGTCTCTGAAGAAGGCCTCCTCGTCGATGACGAACATTTGCATCAGCAGGTGCATCTTGGATTGCTTTTCTTTGATCTGTTGTTCCAGCGCGACGATTTCCGCTTTACGCTGCTCGGGATCTTGCGGGATTGCGGGTGAATCTTTCGCGGCTGGCTCCGCTTTGACGGCATCGGTGGATTTGGCCGGCTGGCGCGCTACGAGCAAGCCGATGTCGTCGTCGGTGAGGACAGGAGCCTTTTTTACCGGCGTTCCCTTCATTCCGGTGGACGTTTGGGACGCTTCGATATCCGACACCTTCTCCTTAGATTTGCTTTGTGCGCGGCAGACGCCGGGCACACACAGGGCGCAACCAAGAAGCAACGCAGCGACACGGAGAGAGAGGGTCATTGGAAATCTCCGCCGAAAAGTAAGCCTTTGCGTTCATGCTACGCCTCTACGATGCTGCGTCAAGGTTCAAACCGGTGCAACTTCCGTACTAGTCGCGAAAGCACAAATGGAACGAGCGGAATGGAGTGCCATATGCGCTAACGTGGCGGCGCAAATCTCACAAATTGAAAGGGATGGCGTGGGGTGCAACTTTCTGTACAGGCTTGAGTTTAAATGCACAAGCCGGTTGAAAGACGTTTTAACCTGAATCCAGCACAACCCGGCGGCCAAACAAAAAAACACTCCCGGAGAGAGAGTGCAAGGGGAAACTCATGCAACGAAAAATGAAATATGTTTATTTGCTTTTCATAGCTTTGGCAATTCTGGCAATTCCCGCAACCACGCCCGCGCAGATTTCCGTGGGCCTTTCCATACACATCGGTCCACCGGCGCTTCCGGTGTATGCGCAGCCGATCTGCCCTGGGGCAGGTTATATGTGGACTCCAGGTTATTGGGCGTACGGTGACGCCGGCTACTACTGGGTGCCAGGAACGTGGGTGATGGCGCCGACACCAGGGTTTCTTTGGACGCCGGGATACTGGGGCTGGGGCGGAGGAGCGTATATATGGCATGGCGGCTACTGGGGCGCGCACATTGGGTTCTATGGCGGGATTAATTACGGCTTTGGGTATGGCGGCGTGGGATTCGGCGGCGGCGAATGGCGCGGCGGAGTGTTTCACTACAACACTGCAGTGACGAACGTGAATACGACCGTCATTCACAACACGTACGTCAACAAGACGGTGATCAACAACACGACCGTGAATAATCACACGAGCTTTAATGGCGGCGAGGGTGGCGTGAACGCGCAGCCGACAGCAGCGGAGCGCGCGGCGGAACAGGAGAAGCACATTGCGCCAACTTCGCAGCAGACGCAGCATGAGCAGGCAGCTCGAAGCGATAAGAGCATGCTGGCATCCGCAAATCACGGGAAGCCCGCGGTTGCGGCAACGGCGAAGCCGGGTGAGTTTCACGGAGCGGGAGTGGTAGCGGCACGCTCTGCCGGCGGAAACGAAAACCACCCGTCCAACAATGCGGAGCACACGGATCGTCCACCGAGCGCGCGGACCAGCAACTCGGCCAACGCGGAGGTGAAGCCAAGCGCGAACAAGCCGAGTACGTCGAACAACTCGAATGAGAAGACAGAGTCGTCCAACAACAATAAGACGAACACGAAGTCTTCCAACGCATCGAAACCGAATAAGAAATCTTCCAAGCCGGCGAAACCGCCGAAGGAAAAGGAAAGCTCCGGCAAGCCTGGCGCACACGGGCGGTAGGAACAGCGACCGTCAACGTTAACGAATAAACGGGAGAATGCCCTCGTGAAAGCGAGGGCATTTTCTTTTGCGGAAAAGAATCAGAGGGAAGCAGCGGCAGCGTCGAAAGCCAAGCCTTCGGCTAGAACGTGATCGGGGACTTTGCGGAGTTCGCGGACGATGCGGAACCAGGAAAGCACTTTCAGGGTGTAAAAAGTGAAGTCCACTTCCCACCAGTAAAAGCCCTGGCGCGCGGAAGCCATGTAGTAGTGATGATTGTTGTGCCAGCCTTCGCCGAGAGTGACCAGCGCGAGCACCCAATTATTCTTGCTGGTATCGGTAGTGGGAAAGCGGCGCTTGCCAAGAAGGTGCGAGAGCGAATTGATGGTGAAAGTGCCGTGCCACAGGAACATGGTGCTGAGACAGAAACCCCAGGCGAAGAAACCGAATCCGCCGATGAGCCAAACGGCAGTGCCGAGAAGAACGGGCGGGACGAGATAGTATTTGTTGAGCCAGCGGAGCTCCGGGTATTTGGCGAAGTCGCCGATGTATTCGAGGCGCGTGCCTTCGTACTTGTCGGAAAGAATCCAGCCAATATGAGCCCACCAGAAGCCGAAAAGAGTGGGAGAATGCAGATCGAGCTCCTGATCGGAATAGCGGTGATGGTGGCGATGATGGGCGGCCCACCAAAGGACGCCCTTCTGCGAAGAGGACATGGCCATAAAGGCCAGGAGAAACTGGAACCAGCGGCTGGTCTTGAAGGAACGATGAGAGAAATAGCGGTGATAGCCGGCGGTGACGAAGAACATGCGCACTTCATAGAAAGCAAAGCAGGCGAGCAGGTAACACCAATGAAACGGCACAAAGAAAATGGATAGCGCGGCGAGATGCATGATGGCGAAGGGAATACACGAAAGAAGCTGGAGGCGCGCGCCGTTAGGTAGGGGTATAGACAAAGATCTTGCGGCCGAGGCCATGCAAGTCACTCCTGCGCGGAGAAAACCCGCAGAAAAGATTCATGCGCGCAAGAGTAGACGGATGCTCAGCGCCACGTTCTATAGAACAAGTTTACGAGGGGGTACGGCAGGGGTCAAGGCGATGTGCGGCATGATAGTGTCCTAAGGTGCTCTCGGGAAAGTTTCACGCAATTCTGAGGAGGGAAAAATGATTTCAGGCGCTCACGTGATTGTCTACAGCACAAACGCCGAGGCGGATCGTAAATTTTTTCGCGATACCCTCGGATTCAAATCCGTGGATGCGGGTAATGGCTGGTTGATCTTTGCGTTGCCACGGGCAGAAGCCGCGTTTCACCCGGCTAAAGAGAGTGGGGTCCACGAGCTTTACTTCATGTGCGACGATTTGAAAGCCGAAATGCTGGCGCTCGTCAAAAAAGGCGTGAAATGCTCGGTGGTTCACCAGGAAAGATGGGGCGCGATCACAAAGTTAGAGCTTCCCGGCGGAGGCAAAATCGGGCTGTATCAACCGAAGCATCCAACGGCTTTAGGCTTGCGATGAACCTCGCGGGGAATTAGAACCTGCTCGCGGAAAAGCCTTGCGTCAAAGTAAGCTGCGGAGATAGGAACAACTGGAACGGATGTGCTATCGTCGCAGGGAAAGAGAAAGAGTGCGAAGGAGCAAGCATGGCGGAACGCCCGGTGTTGGTCGGTTTGATTCCTCAGGTGGTGGTGCTCGATCCCGGCGACCAGGTGAGCTGGATATCGGATGCGGGAAATTTGCGGGTCGAGTTCGACACCAACCGCTGCCCCTTTTCATCCAACATTTTTCAAGCGCCGATGGGGATGCGCTTGTTGAGCGGCCCAGCGATGGTGGGGACGAAGGCG
>CAYOOS010000348.1:0-5087 GCA_964405585.1 uncultured Acidobacteriaceae bacterium
TACCGCGCGGGGATTCACAAATCCTGTGTACCTTTTCTCGATCACTTTACGAAACTTAGGATTGCCGGTGCGCAACTCAATGGGAACGCCCCCTATTTCCACCGTCACCCCAGCGCATACCAGTGAGCTCTCCACGCTCGCGCCCTGTATCGAAACAGCGGCCGCCATCACATGCACTCCGTCTTCGTTATTCCCGCACCTGCCACCACCGGCGCAGCCCGGTGAAAATTCTGTTCCTGCAATGCATGCCAGCGCAGCAGAAGCGCTGCCGCAATTTTGGACCGGCGAACAGCCATGCCCAGTGCACGCTGCCACATTCCCATCGCTGCCCTGAGCTCCAATACTTGTCCTCGCCGTTCAATCAGAGTAACGCGGCCCAGTAGCTCGCCACCACTCACCGGCGCGTCCTCATTCGTCAAAGCGTCGCCTCGCAATACATACAGCCTCGCCGACTCCTCTCCCAAAATCCTCACCATGCGATGCACGCGAAATCCATCTGCAATCCGGCAAAGAACAACGTCTCCGCATCGCGGCGCTCCATCGTCGAAAGCCCTCACCGTCAAACAGTCTCCCGGATAAATCGATGGCAGCATGCTGCTCCCGCGCGCCACGAACTGTACCTCGGCGAAGTTCCGCAATATCTCTGCGGCCAGTTCCAGTTTCAAGCTTTCCCGTGATGCTGCTGCTGTTTTCATCGGCGGCCGCTGGCTCAGGAATTCTTCCGGTTGAACCGGCATTGCGCTTGTGTCGACGAAAGCTTTCCGCAAGCCAGCGCCATCGTCTCAAACACCCGTTCGTATTCGAACGATGGCTTGACGTATGGCCTCTTCTTCTTTGTCTCAGCGGAGCCGTCGGTCTTTCTCTCGCCGGCTCCGCTCTTGCGGACTTCTTTCATTCCAATGCCGCCTGCGTGAGTTTGACCGCGCACCCGCCGGTATCCGTCAACACCGAAGGGTCTGTATTATTACTGCAACCTGCGTTCTCTCCCTGCGCGTTGAAATAAATGCTGGCAGCCTGCGCCGACGCGCTGTTGTTATCCACCGTCATTCCGCTGGGGCCCAGGCCGTATTCCACAAAGTTGGCAAACGTTCCGAACGCGCTCGACGTGATGTTCACCGTCGCCATGTTCGTCTGGCTGCTTTGCAGCGCAGCGACGAACAGCCAATCGATGCTCGTCGTCGAGTTATAAAACTCCAGCAGCGGAGCCCATTCCGCTCCCGGGCCGCCACCGGCGTTGAGCGTGTTCGTCGCTGCCCCCGCGGTCATTACCCCCGTCGTGCTGTTAAACCCGACGGCATAAATGAAGATATCTCCCGTTGTGGTCGAGGTAGCCGAACATGGCTGGCTGATCACACCAGTGGTTCCACCCACATACACAAGGGCGCCCGTGGTAGTGGGGCTGGTGTAGTATTCGTTGTTGAAGACGGGGGCATGGATGATGCACTGATTCCCCGCGCCAATCTGTGCCACGACGGAGGAACTGAAATCCATCTTGGCCTGCACCAGAACACCATATGCCCCAGCGTTGCCCGATCCGCTCACTGCGTAAACAAATCCGTTCACGCCATCCACGACCGGTGGATCCAGGATGCTCCCATACGTCTTGCTCGCCGTTCCATCGCCCACCACCAGCGACTTCACCGTTCCCGTCTGCGAAACGGAGTACAACTTTCCGTCCGAGCAACCCACATACACATTCATCGTCACGAAATCCAACACGGGGCCGGTCAACTCTCCAATGCACACCGTTACCGCCCCGCCTGTTCCCCAACTTGCATCGAGACTCGGCGCAGGCTTCGTTCCTCCCTTGCAATCCGCATTCACCGACGTACAGAACACGTCCTTGATGCGGTACAAAATCCCAATGTCGTTTCCCACGTACGCCACATCGCGTACGTAGTCCACAAACGGCGAAGAAATTGTAACGGTCCCGGTCTTGGAGCTGCCCAGCGCCAGGTCCGTCGCGGTTCCGCTCCCCGCCACTGGTGCGCTCGTTGCGAAACTGCTGATGGTTTTGGGAACCAGAACATTCTGCCGGTTCGTTGCTACCACTCCATCTCCTGCTTTAAACGCCAGAACATGAAAATGCGCCGCGCTTCCGCTGATCGATTCCACAAAGGCAACCGCGGTTCCCGTATTACTCACATTATTCGGGTCGAATGAAATCACCGGCGAGGTCGGCACCGCTCCTCCTCCCGTGATCCCCTGCACGTTGTACGACCAATAAACTTCCGCCGTCGTTCCCAAGTCCGATGCGCTCGGCGTGCGATTGCAGATCCCATTGGCCCCGGCCGTTCCGCTGTAGAGCTGGTTGAAGGCCGCTACATTCGGTTGCGTGTTGCTGCCTTGCGCCGCAATCGGGAATACCACGTAGTCGTTGGCGCAACTCGGCGCCTGCGTCACATCAAAACTGTATTTCGCCGGGTACATTCCCGGCGCGGTCCCTGCCGTCCCCAGGTAGATGCTCCAATCGCGCTGCAACGCGGAAGCCACTGGCCTTGGTCGTGGCACTGGCCGAGGAATGGGGCGCGATGGCGGAAATCGGTAGCGCATACTTTCCGGCCGTTCCCGCCAACTGAAAATGGCTCTTGGATCGGAGCTCGCCTTATTCACATCGGCGAAGTATCCCCAGTTCGAATACATAACGTACCGCGTGCTCCAATCCCGGAATTCCGGCACGCGTTGGTGCGTCACCACCCCTCCCCCTCCGGTCGTGGCCCCGCCAAGGAATGTCAACGCCGCCGCTACTGCCACCAGAGCTCCAGCCTGCACTGTCCTCTTGCCCAGCATCGCTCGCCTCCCGCTGTTCCTGTTGCCCTGCACGTTCACCACACTCACACGGCCAGCGCCGGTATGCCTGTTCTCCAAGATGCTTTAAATGTGATTGCTACAGAACCCGCAGGCAAAGCTCATAGAGCTTTTGCATGGGGAGCGGGGAGGTTCCCAATGGCGACCTTAACGGGCTCACCTTCTATTAGAGCCCTTCTCGCCAAAGGCATTCCGCGAGCGAGGGACAGTTGTCGCTAAACGGTTAACAATTAACGCATTACCTGACCTTCTGCCCCCTAGTCACGATCCTGGAAGTCGTCGTATCTTACTTGCTAAGTGTGCCAAGGCGGGACTGTCGGGATAAGGTACTGTCCCGTAAAGACATATAGAATGCTCTTAGTCGCCTTGCTCTCCAAATTCGCACCGTCTAACTCCTCCCCGCCAGATTGAAGCGCCGGCCAAGGGCGCTGTGGGTGTTTAAGCTCCGGCCAGCAACACGGTCGCCCCCTGATGTAAACTCTGTTCTGCCCCCTGGGCCAGAATCTCATTTTGAAACTCTCGCGCGTCACCCTTGAGGTTCAAGTAATTACCCAGGGCCGATAAAGCAGGTCATAGGTGTCAATCAACAGCGCAATCACAGGCAAAGTTCTCCAGCTCGACCCTCGCGACAACGTCCTCGTTGCGCTCGCCGATCTGAAGAGGGGCGAAATCGTGAAATCATCCGGGCAGGACTACCTCCTGCTCTCCGATGTCCCGGCCAAGCACAAGTTCCTCATGCAAAATCTTTCCGCCGGTGAAGACGTCATCATGTACGGCGTCCTCGTTGGCAAAGCCGCGCAGAATCTGCAGCGCGGCGAATTGCTTTCCACGCGCAACATCCGCCATGCCGCGGCTTCCTTCCATGCAAAAGAAGGTGCCGTGCGCTGGACTCCTCCCGATATTTCTCCTTGGCGATCGAAATCCTTCCTCGGTTACCGCAGGCCCGACGGCCAGGTTGGCACACGCAACTTCTGGATCGTCCTTCCCCTTGTCTTTTGCGAAAACAGAAACCTCCATGTTCTGAAGCAAGCCTTCGAGGAGGAATTGGGATTCACCGCACCGCAAATCTACCGGCGCCAGGTCGCGGAGCTAGCCCGCCTCTATCGCCAAGGCAACACCCAGCAACTCAAGGAATTTTCCCGTGCGCAATCGCCTCAGGGGCCTGCGTCCCCCAAAATCTTCCAAAACGTTGACGGCATCAAATTCCTCACTCACGAAGGCGGTTGCGGCGGCACCCACGAGGATTCCCGCAACCTCTGCGCCCTGCTTGCCGGTTACATCCACCATCCGAACGTGGCAGGCGCAACTGTCCTCAGCCTGGGCTGCCAACACGCGCAAATTCCCATTCTTCTCGAAGAACTAAAACGCCGAGATCCGAATTTCCGCAAACCTCTCCTGATCTTCGAGCAGCAAAAAAGCGCTTCCGAAGCCACCATGCTCTCCGAAGCCATCCGCGAAACCTTCCTGGGACTGATTGAGGCAAACAAATCCGTCCGTGAACCCGCGCCCTTGTCCCATCTCTCCCTCGGCCTGAAATGCGGCGGCTCCGACGGTTTCTCCGGCCTCTCCGCCAACCCCGCCATTGGCCACACCGCCGATCTCCTCGTTGCCTTGGGTGGAAAGGGAATTCTCTCCGAATTTCCCGAACTCTGCGGCGTCGAGCAGGAGCTCATCAATCGCTGCGTCAGCGAAGAAGTCGCCAGTCGCTTCATGCAACTCATGAACGACTACTCCGCGCGCGCCAAAGCCGTTCGCTCCAGCTTCGAGATGAATCCTTCCCCCGGCAATATCCGTGATGGACTGCTCACTGACGCCATGAAATCCGCCGGCGCGGCCAAGAAAGGCGGCACTTCGCCCGTGACGGCCGTCCTCGATTATCCCGAATATTCCACCGTGCCGGGTCTGCATCTGCAATGCACGCCGGGAAATGACGTGGAGTGTGTCACCGCGCAGGTAGGCGCCGGCGCAAATGTCGTCTTGTTCACCACCGGGCTGGGCACGCCCACCGGCAATCCCATCGCTCCGGTCCTTAAAATTTCCACCAACTCAAATCTAGCCCAGCGTATGCCGGACATCATTGATCTCGACACAGGCGGCATCATCACCGGCGAAAAAACCATCGATCAAATGGGCGAACAAATCCTGAATCGCGTAATTCAGGTAGCCAGCGGCGAACTCCGCACAAAAGCCGAACTCCTCGCCCAGGACGATTTCATTCCCTGGAAACGCGGCGTCTCTCTCTAGGCCCGCGGGCCGCGACGAAGTGTTGGACTTTCCAC
>CAYOOS010000349.1:0-5073 GCA_964405585.1 uncultured Acidobacteriaceae bacterium
AACAACTTCCGGTGGGGCTACACCAGGCAAAGCCTCGGACAGATCGGTAACCAGACTGCGCCGTTCATACAATTCCGGGGCTTGAACGATAACAGCACGGCAAACAATTCCAGCCTCGCGGAAGTTAACACCCTGACTTATCAAGTGCCGGTCCAAAACATTGTAGATGACCTCTCCTGGATTAAGGGAAAGCACACACTGCAGTTCGGAACAAATCTCAACTATCTGCGTAATCCCCAATCGAACAACATAAACTCGTTTAACCTCGGAGTGGCTAATGCGTCGTGGTTTATTCCGTCCGGTTTGGCGAATCAAGGCGGGGCGTTCGATCCTGCCGCTTTCGGACTCCCCGCGGTGAATTCGAATTTTGACAACAACTATGACTACCCGCTGATGACGTTAGTAGGAATGGTGAATAACGTAACCGCGAATTACAATTTCACCAAGACTGGAGGCGTGCTGGCCACGGGCGCTCCGGTAGTGCGGCATTTTGCGGACGACGCTTACGAGATGTACGCGCAAGACGTCTGGAAAGTGAAGCCAAATCTGACGGTTACGTATGGCCTGCGGTATTCGCTGTTTTCGCCACCCTGGGAAACGAATGGAGAGCAGGTTGCGCCAAACGTGAATCTAACCGATTGGTTTAACCAGCGTTGGCAACAAATGGATCAGGGAATCGGCTCGAATGCGTCTCAGCTGATTAGTTTCAACCTCGGAGGACCCGCCAACAACGGACCGGGGCTCTATAATTGGGACTTCAAGGATCTGGCTCCGCGGCTGGCGATAGCGTACTCACCATCCGCGTCGGGCGGATTACTCGGGGCGCTTTTCGGGGGTCCGGGCAAAACCAGCATTCGGGCGGGAGCCGGGATCGTATACGACCGGATCGGGCCCGCATTGTTGGCCACATTTGACGAGAACGGCTCCTTTGGACTGTCCAGTGCGCTTACGAACGAAGCAGGTTCCGTATCGCCAGCGACGGCTCCGCGTGTAACGGGTCTCAACACGATTCCCACCACTGGCACGGACGGGACGGTCATCCTTTTGCCGCCGCCACCGGCGTCCTTCCCGCAGACGTTTCCCCCCACCGGATTCTCGGTTTATTGGGGAGGCGACCAAGGTCTGAAGACACCTTATTCCTACACGTTCGACCTTTCGGTTCAACGTGATCTGGGACGCGGGTTCACGCTTGATGTGGCCTACGTAGGGCGCTTGTCGCATCGTCTGCTGGAGCAAGAGGACGTGGCGGCACCGGAAGACATCAAAGACCCGAAGACCGGAGTCGATTACTTTACGGCTGTCACAGCGCTGGCGAAGTTGTATCGACAAGGCATCCCTACCAGTTCCATCACGCCGGCGATGGTAGGCCCAACAGCGCAGTATTGGACTGACATTCTGCAGCCTTTGGTAACCGGAGGGGCGTATCCGTTGGTAACCAGCGGAGGCTCGACAACGAGCCCTTTGCTGGCGGCGTACGATCTTTTCAGTGGTTTCTCTGGGAATGAGACGACCGCGCTCCAAATACTTGACCAGGGGATTTTGGCGGATCCGAACATTCCAGGGCAAACGTACTATGGGCCTGGTGGGCCGTATGCGTTCCTGAATTCACAGTTCGCGGCCTTGTATGCGTGGCGTTCGCTCGGCACTGCTGCTTACAATGCCTTACAGGTGACCTTTCGGCATCACATGTCGCATGGATTACAATTCGACTTCAACTATACATATTCAAGGTCGATTGACATTTCCTCTGATGCTAACCGAATCAATGCGGAAGGGGGGCTAGGGAGCCAAGTGATCAATCCGTGGGACCCCGCAGCGCTTCGGGGCGTATCGGATTTCGACACACCGCACCAAGTCAATGCCAACTGGGTATGGGAACTGCCCTTTGGCCAAGGCAGGTGGGCGGGCGGGAACGCCCACGGCTTTGTTGAGGGGGTCATCGGAGGATGGCAACTGACGGGTCTGGCGCGCTGGACGAGTGGTTTCCCGTTCGGTGTAAGTAACGGGGCGCAATGGCCGACGAACTGGCAGCAGTCCGGGTTCGCAACGCAAATTGGCCCGGCGCCGACAGTTGGAGCATCCAAAAACCCCGACGGGAGTGTCAACGTGTTTGGGACCGAAGCACAGGCGGCTGCGGTGCTCGCGAACTTCCAGGCGGACTTTCCCGGCCAGGTGGGGGCGCGCAACACGCTGCGAGGTGACGGCTTCGCGGGTCTGGATCTAGGACTTGGGAAGCGCTGGAAGATGCCGTGGAAGGACACTCACAGCTTGCAGTTCCGCTGGGAAGTGTTTAATGCGCTGAACCTGACGCGGTTCGACGTGCAGTCCATAGATCCCGCGATCACCAACGGAAGCACGTTCGGGAACTACTCAGGATTGCTGACGAACCCGCGCACGATGCAGTTCGCATTGCGGTACGAGTTCTAACGGAAACTTGAGTCAGGCAACAGGCCGCCGGGAGATGCAAGTTTCCCGGCGGTTTTGTTTTTTGGCTAGAAATCGACGGGCAACGTGAGAGTAAGTCTGAGCGCGTGCAGGGAAGCGTTTCGTCGTTGGTTTATTCGGGTAGGCCTGTGGAATAGTGATTTTCGCGGTGTGGATGCGACGCAGGTGCTGTGATAAGCTGTGATTGCGCTCAGGTCGAAAGTGTGGCGGAGCGTGGCTGTCGGGGCGTAGCGCAGCCTGGCTAGCGCGCCTGGTTCGGGACCAGGAGGTCGAAGGTTCAAATCCTTTCGCCCCGACCACTTTATCTCCCGCTCTGATATAAACTTACACTGCCACTGCGTCTTGCTCTTCAACGGGCAAAACTTGTCCCGACTTGTCAATCATCGGCTGCTGTTTGTTGGTGGGAAGTGCAAAACCAAGAGCCACCTTGGCGGCACACTCTTTCCGCCACTGAACATTGTCGAGCAACTGTTTGCCGTAGCGGCCTGACATTTCTCCGTTCGCGTGCCCCATCCAATAATCAATGAGCAGGGTACGAGCCTCGCTCATTTGTAGGATGGATTCACGGAAGCGTCGAAATGTGTGAAAGCCCGCCGACTCGCGTCCCATCCCTTTCAGGATAGGGTGCAGGCTGTCCCGCATGATGTTGCGTGGAGACATGGGCAAGCCTCCTGAAGTCTCGAAGAGAAAGCCATTCTTACGAGAGCCGATGTATTCCTTCATCAGCACAGCTAGGTCAGGGTATAAATCGATGTCCCGAGTACCGGCATCTGTTTTGGGAAACTTTTCGATTTTGTGTCCCTTCTTGCTGCGCTGCTGACGGACATAAACTATCGAGCAATCGTTTGAAAAGTGCTTCCCGATTTCGAGGCCCATAGCTTCGGCAATTCGCAAACCCGACCCAGCTAACAGACAGTAGAGGACGCGGAACAGTTCTTTTGCGGCGGTCAAGATGCTCTCTATCTCCGCTGCTTCGAACTTAGGCGTATTCAAGTTTGTAGCCGAGGCCGGTAGCGATTTGTTCCACGGCCTTGATGATGTCCGGGCGTTCGGCGAGCATCGCCTCGCGATCGACGTGGCCGATGTAGTTCAGATCGATGTCCACCGAAAGCCGCTTCAAACCAAGGTAGAACAAGTTGAGAGCGGTGCCGCCCTTGAGAACGAGCTTCCCGCGCAGGAAGGAATGCTTCTGGAACTCGTTCAAGAGTTCCCGGAGGCGAAGGACCTTCTCGAGGCTGTCGGCCTGAAAGCCGGTTGCTTTCGCCATTGCTGTGAAACGCGAGCGGTCGAATCTCATGTCGTTATCTTGGAGTTTCCTGGCGGAGCAAGCGTGTCCGGCACCATGAGCCTCCAGGTGGACACCCAACGATTTCCCGGCCGCTTGGTTCCGAGGTACGCCACGCCCGGCGGAAGTTTGCGCAGAAAACGGTCGCGCGCTTCGCCGCGAAAAAAAAGTTTGTCCGCGTGGCGATCCAGCAGAAAACCCAACCGCGAGTATAGCCACGGTTTGCGGAGGAGTTTCAGATATTTGAGTACCGCGTCAAAATCAAACGACGGAAACATCGCGAGGGATTTGTCGAGTTCTTCGACACCGCCACTGTAATCGAGAAACATCAGGCAATCGACGAAGGACCGTTCCCTCTCGGTCACGAGGACGTGATGAGCTCCCAATTGCACCTGGAAGAGTTTGTGCCGCTCGTCATGGAGCGCGTGTGGCGGAGCGACACGGTGGTAGGTGACGTTATCGTAGACCACGTCTTTGCGCGGACGCGCGGAGAAATAGTAGACGCTCTGGAAGACCTGATTTGCGACGCCGTGCCATTCGAGAGCGGAATGAAACGCAACGACAGCATCGTCGCGAAGCGCGGAGGGAACAAGATAACGATTCGGCGGCGCGGAAGCGAGGGTTCCGGAGTAAACGCCATGCGCGAGTTGCCGAACGCGGCCCTGGCGTTTCAAGCGATGCAGCATGTTCAGGATGGAGCGGCTGTGCTCATCTTTAGCGTAGCCGTCGCGCGCTTGTTTGAGCGTAAAGAGAGGCGTCGATTGCGCGAAGTGAGTGAAGGAAACTTGTGGATTCATGACATTCTCACGCAAGCTGTAAACGCCATACTTTTAGTGTGTCTTATGCGGTCTATATGAGAATTACAGTCATCTGCATTCTCATACAAACGTATTATAGCATACTAACAGTATGTCAATCTATTGTTATATGAGAATTATTAAGCAAGGAACACAATCAACGTCGAATCTGGCCGCATTTTAATTTCAATGCGGAGGCTGGGAGGGCCGTCGGGAAGCGTGGCGGCACTCTGAAGCTTCTCAACGACTTCCATTGCGTGCATCGGCTCCGGTTTCATCCACTGCACATGCCAAGCGCCGGGATGAGCAGGCCGTTCCAGGTCATCAGGCTTTGAGTCGATTCGGCCGATAAGCATCACTGCACTCCTACCAGTCCGCTGACGGCGGCAAAAAGTCTTGCCGAGCTGTAGCCAACACCTTTGCGGAAGACGAGATCCACACTGCGAATGTCGGAAATATTTTTGGACGGATCGCCCGCGACGACAACCAAGTCCGCTTGTTTACCTTTCGCGATCGTTCCGATGCGAGCGCTCTGGCCAAGGTACT
>CAYOOS010000350.1:0-5056 GCA_964405585.1 uncultured Acidobacteriaceae bacterium
TTGGTCGTTCCAGGGATGGGCACGATCCAGGGCTTCTGTGCAAGCAGCCAGGCCAGCGCGATCTGAGCGGGTGTCACTTTCTTCTGTTGCGCAAATCTGCCTATCAAATCCACCACCGCCTGATTCGCTTTCCGGTTCTCCTGCGTAAACCGAGGCACAATGTTGCGGAAATCGTTCTTGTCGAATTTCGTCTCTTCGTTGATCTTTCCCGTCAGGAATCCTTTCCCGAGGGGGCTGAATGGAACAAACCCGATTCCCAGTTCCTCCAGCGTCGGTATCAGTTCCGCTTCAGGCTCTCTCCACCACAGCGAATATTCGCTTTGGAGCGCAGTCACAGGCTGAACGGCGTGCGCGCGACGAATCGTCTTGACGCCTGCCTCTGAAAGTCCGAAGTGCTTCACCTTGCCTTGCTGAATCAGCTCTTTCACTGCGCCCGCCACGTCTTCAATCGGCACGTTCGGATCAACGCGGTGCTGGTAGAACAAATCGATCACGTCGGTCCTCAGTCGCTTCAGCGAAGCCTCCGCAACCTCCTTGATGTGTTCCGGCCGGCTGTCCAACCCCGTCTGTTTGCGCGTCTCGGGGTCAAACTTGAACGCGAATTTGGTCGCGATCACCACTTGCTTACGAAAAGGAGCCAGCGCCTCGCCCACCAGTTCTTCGTTTGTGAACGGGCCATAGACCTCCGCGGTATCGAAGAATGTCACGCCGCGTTCCACTGCCGCTCGAATCAGCGCGATCCCGTCCTTCTTGTCCATGGCGGGCCCGAAGCCAAAACTCATTCCCATGCAGCCCAGGCCAAGTGCCGATACTTCCAGGTTGCTTTTTCCAAGCTTGCGCTTTTGCATTGTTTCTCCTTCTGAACCGATTCTCTCATCCCAAGATTAGAATCACTCCCTGTGTAGACGGTAGCCCAATTCTCCCGATTTATTGCCTATTCCTCTTGCTACATGAAAAATCAGTGGTATGTCCGGAGGCCAGGCGCTATCTTGGGGCAGGGAATCAGGAAGGCATTAAGTGAAAAACACAAGTAAAAGCACCACTTCGCTATCAAATCACACTCGCGAATTGCGCATCCAATTGGCACGTAAGATTGCCTTTTTTATCGGCGCCAAAGAGAGACTGATAACCGATGTTCCTGGCTTGCTGCTCGCCCGGCGCACCGCCCCCACGGTACCCGCCACTGCCACTTACGAGCCGAGCCTGGCCGTCGTCGCACAGGGGCGCAAGCGGGCAACTCTCGCTGGAACCACGTTCATCTTTGACGAATCGCGCTACCTGTTGACCTCGCTCGATTTGCCTGTCATCTGCAACGTAATCGAGGCAAGTGAGGACGTGCCCTATCTTTGTTTCGTGCTCAAGCTCGAAATCCCCGTAGTGCGCGAACTTCTGAGTCGAGAAGAGATTCAGGCGCCTGCGGTGACGTCGGACGATCCCGCCATGGCAACGGGTGAAACAACCGCCGAATTGCTCGATGCATGCTGCCGTCTTGTGGACCTGCTGAACACTCCTCAGGACATCCCTTTCCTTTCGAGCCTGATTCAACGCGAAATCATCTACAGAATTCTTCGCGGACCCGAGGGAGCGCGTCTTCGCGCGATTGCAACGCTCGGAGATCAAAGCCACCGGACGGCAAAGGCGATCGCGTGGGTCAGGGCGAATTACGCGAAGCCGCTGCGCGTGGACGATCTTGCCAAAATCGCGGGAATGGGCATCTCCACGCTGCACCACCATTTCCAGGCGCTGACTGCGATGAGCCCTCTTCAGTATCAAAAGCAACTTCGCTTGCATGCCGCACGCGAACGCATGCTCATTGACGGCCTAGATGCCGCCAGCGCCGCCTTCGAGGTCGGCTACGAAAGTGCCAGCCAATTCAATCGCGAGTACAGCCGCTTCTTCGGCCAGCCCCCCATGCGCGATATTCGGACTCTCCGATCGCCGGACGCTCTGTCATTGGAATCGGTCGGTAATCGACAAGGCGCTTCCTAGTCGCATTGCTTTCTTACGTGCCGCGCTTTTGATAGCGGGTCGAAGTTATCGGTACCACGTCTTGTAACGCCAGGGGAGTCCCTCGAACCTCCACGTTATTCGACCTGCACTCCCTTGCTAGTCGGACCAAGTTTATACGTCGAATACACAGTGATGCTTCGGGCAGGCAGATTGTCCTTAAGGGTCGGACGTCCCGCGCGAATGGCGAAGCTGGCTTCGGGCTTAAGTACGATGTCGTTTCGGTCGCGCATGGATGGCGTCATGCGATACCGGTAGAGCTTTACGGCACGGGCCACATTCTCGAACTCAATCGTCCCAGCCATACCCTGCATCGCTTCGTTGACCACCAATACCGTCAACTCCCCCTTTGGACTACACAGACCTGCAGCCACAAGCCGCTGAAACCCATCCACGTCACCACCCTCTGTCTGAATCCGAAGCACTTGCGAATTCAGGGCTACGTAGCGGTTCAGCAGTGCCCACATGAAATAAGCATTTGGGTGGGGCTTGAATTCACTCATCAGCCGGCCGGCCTTCACGTCCCAAGTGTCAAGAAGTTGCCATTGGCCGTCCAGATCCCCGCGATTCAAAAAGCTCCAGCGATTGAAAGCGTCCACACCCGCATTAATCGAGCGCACCACGAGCGACGCATTCTTCAGGCCTGACTCGTAGCTGCCGGGGCCTGGATTCGTCCCATGCCAGCCATATGCCATGGTGCCGATCTCGCTAAGAAAGAATGGCTTGCCGCGCTGGTGAGCCCACCCAACCCAGTCGCCGATGTGGGCCATCGAGGTGGACATGGAATATTCGCCCGGTGTGCCGGGTTTATCGAAGTCGCACCAATAGGAATGCACGTCGTAGGCGCCGATGTACGAATCAAAATCAATCTTTGACGGTTCCAAAGGCGGCAGGTCGGTCCAGTCCGGGCCCGAAATCGGCACGGCAATGCCGCTGCGATCAAGAGCCGCTCGCGCTGCCTTGAAGTCGGGAGTGGTGGCAATGGGTTTCAAGTCCGGCCCTTGCCACCAGGAGAAATCCTGGCCTGGCTCATTGTTGAGGCTCAACCACCGTATGCACGTGTACCCCTTCACTTTCACCAGGTGGTGAACCAACTCGGCGTAGCCATTCGCAAAATCGTCCACGGATAACGGAGCGCTCTTCACCCGCTTCTCCGGATCGTCGCGCAATTCCGGGTAGGCGTTCCAGGTGGTGTTGCCCCACATCTGTTGGAGAAAAACGTGCACATGGCGAGCTTCCGCCCAGTCGAGAATGCGGTAGAGGATGCGCATCTCCGGGTTGTCCCAGTCGAAGCGCTGGCGCTCCGGCTCGTACATCCGTTGTTCCAATTCCACGCGGGACCAATTCAACCCCAGCCAGTCCGCATGACGGTACACCGATTGCCACGCGGCCTCATCCTCAGCGGGAGGGTAAGCGCCCCATCCGCTGCCACCCTTAGCGTCCGGAATCGGGGTCTCAATCGCATGCCATGACGCGCCCATCCCACCGAGCATGGTGCGGACCGGTTGACCTGTATCGATTCGCACTTTCACGGTAGTCGACAAAACAGCGTTGCAGCAGAAAAGAACAACTGTCAGCAGAAGAAGGATTTTCATTTCGTCCCCGTCAATAAATTTACGGCCGCGCTAGCCGGAAATTATTCAGCTACCCAACAGTAGCATTAGAGATGGCCAGGAAAATGGCGGATGTTGAATCAACCATACTCCTGTCGTGGGTTGGACCGGGTATGGGAAATCTCGTCCGCCCAAGATCAATCTACCGCGACCCCGAGATAGGCTTCGATCTATTCCTCGCCGTTACAGCCGTAGCAGGCGAGGGTTCCTGCTCGGTTCTTGGTTCGACTTTCGCTTTGTTCACCCGACAGTTCCTCAAACTGTGGCGAAGATTATCAAGCCCGGACCGCTGACCCTCCTCAATGTGTCGCCCGGTTTTTTTGTGGCCGGTCTCAGTTGGCCCGCAAACACACTGAGGCGTTTCAAGAGCCAGGCGAAAGTATCAAAACCCACTTTTGCCCCGGTTGTCAGGAGTCGCATATATGCCTTGACACGTATATGCCGTGTGGAGTATATTAAGGGAATGGAATCTGTTTTTGAAATCATTGCGGAGCCCAGCCGCCGCGCTATATTAAGCCTCCTGGTCTCGTCACAACAGTCGGTTGGAGAGATCGAGCGTCAACTTCGCATGCCGCAGCCGGCCGTGTCAAAGCACCTGCGAGTGCTGCGCGAGGCCGGTTTCGTGGAATCCACGGTGGACGCACAGCGCCGTCTCTACCGGCTGAAGCCGGAACCGTTTCAGGAGGTGGAGAGCTGGCTGGCGCAGTTCCGCCGGTTCTGGTCCGCTCACGTAGATGCTCTCGAACGCCACCTCGATCGCATGGAGGAGTCAACAGCAACGAGAAGGAAGACAAGGAGAAGGCCACGCGGCCCAAACCGCGAACCTAACAAAGGAGAAACGAAGTGAAAATCAAAGTGACCAGCGTATACGTGGACGACCAGGACAAGGCGCTGCGCTTCTATACGGAAGTGCTGGGCTTTGCCAAGAAAACCGATTTCAGCCAGGGCCCCTATCGCTGGCTGACCGTGGCCTCGCCCGAGGAGCCGGACGGCACTGAGCTGCAGTTGGCGCTGAACGACAACCCCGCGGCCAAAGCGTATCAGCAGGCGATCTTTCAACAGGGCCAGCCCGCGGCCATGTTCTTCACCGACGACGTCAAGGGCGACTACGAGCGGATCAAGGCCCGCGGCGCCGAGTTCACGATGCCGCCCACCGACGTGACCGGCTCGACCATTGCGATGCTGAACGACACCTGCGGCAACCTCATTCAGCTTACCCAGTTGGCACGTTATTCACATTAAGGAGAAGACGGTGACCGATCGCGAGCACTACACACCCGGTCCGGCCAGCGGAGCGAGGATTCAAAAGGACGGCGAGAAGTGGACGCTCATTTTCGTCAGAGAACTGCGCCACTCGCCAGAGAAAGTCTGGCAGGCGCTTACCGACCCAGCGCATCTGCGCGAGTGGGCGCCCTTTGAGGCCGATGGGAGCCTGG
>CAYOOS010000351.1:0-5049 GCA_964405585.1 uncultured Acidobacteriaceae bacterium
GCAACACTACACTTCGCTCCCCGGAATGCTCGGCGGTCTCGGCCTATCGGCAAATTACAGTTACACCGATTCACGGGCTAGTGGCCTCGAGTCCTTAGGGCGTTCTGACCACCCGCCCTTGACTCGTCAGGCTCCCAACACGTGGAACATTAGCCCGACGTTCGATCGGGGCCGTTTCTCCATTCGTGTAGGCATGTCCTATAACTCAGCGAGCATCTATACCTATCAATATGTGGATGGGGCTACTTTTGGTAAGACAGGCCCGTTCGGTGATACATATTTCTACACTCACTATCAGGTGGATGCACAGGGTAGTATCCGGCTTGCCAAAGGCTTCACTGCGGTTATCTATGGCCTCAATCTGAACAATGAAGTGTTTGGATTTTACAACGGTTCGCCGCAATACGTCCTTCAGCGCGAATACTACCAGCCGACCATTGGCGCGGGCATGCGCTGGTCGCCCACGCATGAAAAATAGCGATTCGCCGTTCGTCCCGGCGGAGCTTGTTTATCGCTCCGCCGGGACATTCGGTGTGAATCTTCTCTGCCACGCGGAGCTCGGCCTTTGGTGCGCGAACCAAAGCCGCGGGGTTTTCCCGCGCCATCGTTATGAACAGATTCTCGACTTAGCATCTAGGCCACGTTTAGATTCAACTTATTAGCCTCAGTCTCGGGCCCCGTGCGCAGTTCCCGGAGGAAACATGAAATCGAGATTCACCTCACTTGGCTTGTTCCTTGGCCTGTTCGCCTTCGCAGCGCTGGGCGCTGCCGTCAACTACTCGCTCGCAAAGAAGGTCGCCGTCCCCGGCGCGGGCGGCTGGGACTACGTCAGCGTGGATGAAGCCAACCGCCGTGTGTACATCTCTCACACCACGCAAGTGGACGTCCTTGACGCCGATTCTCTTGCACTGGTCGGCACGATCCCGAACACCCCGGGTGTCCACGGCATCGCCATCGCTTCCGAATCTGGGCGCGGCTACATTTCTGCCGGCCGTGCCGACGCCGTTGTCCCCTTCGACTTGAAGACACTCAAACCCCTGCCCGAGATCAAAGTCGGTAAGAAACCCGACGCGATCATCTACGAGCCGCTCACGAAGCGCATTTACGTCATGAACGGCAACAGCAACAACATTACCGTCCTGAATGCCGCCGATGGCGCTCTGGCCGGCACCATCGATCTCGGCGGCGGCCCCGAATTCGCCGCGTCCGATGGCCGAGGCAATCTCTACGTCAACCTCGAAGAACAGAATGAAACTCTGCACATTGATGTCAACACGCTGCAAGTGAAGGACCGCTGGCCGCTCGCTCCCTGCGCCACGCCCACCAGCCTCGCGCTCGACAAGGAGAACCATCGCCTCTTCGTCGGCTGCCGCAGCCACCACTTCGCGGTGCTGAACGCGGATACAGGTAAACTCGTTTTCACTGCCCCCATCGGCGATCGCGTGGATGCCGGTGCGTTTGACAGCTCGACACATCTCGCCTATGTTTCCACCGGCGACGGTAAGGTTTTCGCCTTCCATCAGGATTCCCCGGACGCCTACACCCTGGTTCAGGTGATCGCTACCCACCCCGGCTCCAAGACCATGGGCTACGACCCCAAGACGCGCAACGTCATCGTCCCCAGCAGCGACAACGGTGCCATGCAGGTGCTGGTCTTCTCTGCGGCGCCCTGATTCTCCAATTCTGCAAACGAGCAAGCGCATTGCGCACGAACTCGCCTCTGCATGTTGCGGTGCGCACAACATCATTTTACTTGGCCCATGCCTGCAACCGCGGCAACCAGCGGCGCACATTTCTGCAGTACTCTTCGTACTCCGCGCCGAACTTTTTTCGCAACGTTGGCTCTTCGTAGAGCTTTACAAAGAGCGCTACTCCCACCACCGCAACGAGCGCTACCGTGAGTGCTACCAGGTTTACCCGGCCAAAAACGAACCAGAGCCCGAACCAGCCCGCGAAGAACCCCACATACATCGGGTTCCGTACATATCGGTAAAATCCCACTACCACTAGCCTCTGCGGCGGAGCAATCGGAGCCGGCGTTCCGTGTCCCGTCCATCCAAAATCCCAAATGCACCGCAACGCCACCGCGAACCCCAGCACGGACGGCACGACTCCGATCCAGCGCCAACGCGCCGCACCGGCTGTGTCAACGCGAAAACCCAACCATGACGGCAGCAACCAGAACCACAAAGTGAAGAAGCATGCTCCCACGGCCAGCGAGGCCATTGTTGTCAGCCAGGCTGTTCCAGAATGTTTTCCTCGCAGAGCTGCCGCCTGTTCGCTTGTCATAAGAATCTCCTCGCGCCAAGTGCGACTTCATCGCAATGGCGCCTTCGACCGTCATACTTGCCTTCTATTAGGTCTTACTGCGGGCGGGGGCAGCGGGTTACATCATTTCTCTAGCGCGTCCAGCAGTGGCCGGCTTGCACGGCGCTCCTTGCTCTAAACTTCGGAAGGGAGTCCAAACGCCTAAATCTTGAATTGTCGCCACAACGGGCGCCCGGGCATTTCCGCAATGCGCATCGCAAACCGCAGTGTTGCACTAACTCTTTTGATTCGCTAACTTTGTAATGCCACTGCCCGGGTGGCGGAATGGCAGACGCTGAGGACTTAAAATCCTCCGGGGATTTTTCCTCATGTGGGTTCGACTCCCACCCCGGGCACCATTCTCGTCCACTCGTTTTCCAGTTTTCCGATGGCACTTCTCGCCTCCAATAGATTGGCTCGGTGCGCGCAATTTTGGAGTGATTTAAGTCAAGATGGCGGCGAAATCGCTTCGTGTCCGTAAGTCAAAATGTGATTCCGTTTGAATATCGTCAAAGACACGCGCCGCCGCCTTGCGCTCCAGGTCCGCGTCCGCCGCTTTCCCTTCGCGCTGCAGAGCCCGCGCCATCAATAGATGTCCCTGCGCTTTCATGGCCAGCAAGCCCAGCTTGTCCGCCAACAGCAAGGCGCTCTGCAACAAATCCTTGGCCTTGGCAGCGTTCTTTGTGTCAATCAGAGCTTGCGCCAGGTACAACGAAGATTGCGCCGCCAGATACTTGAATCCGGATTTGGTCGCTTCGTCTTTGATCGTGGTCAGCATGGCAATCGATGCTTGCCCATGGCCCTCCGCCACACCGATCTTTGCCAGGTTGAATTTGGCCAACAGCACCAGGTTGTGATCCGTACTGTGCGCCGCGGCCTGCTGCGCTTGCGTAAAGTACTGCCGCGCGGCCTTCAAATCTCCACTGTAAAACGCGTTGTCACCTTGCAAGCTCTGAATGTGCGCCACCTCGTCCTGGTTCTTCAAATCGTGGGCCAGTGCCAGCGCTTCCTGCAAATTCGTTTGTGCCTCGTCTTTTTTTCCTGTCTCCGCCAGCGCGTTCCCGTAACCCGCCTGAATGTCTGCCATCCAGAAGCTCTTTTCCCCTAATTCTCGATAACTCTTCAGCGCTTCCTCCTTCGCGCTCAAGGCCGCGCCATAGCGCCCCTGAAAGCCAAAGACGGTGCCCAGGCTGGAAGTCTCGATCGCAACCTTCTGTTTGTTGCCGATTTTGCGCTGCAGATCCAGCGCGTGGTGATACTGATCAATGGCCTGGTCATATTGCCCAACGTCCATGTTCGTCTCGCCCAGATTATGTAATGTGTCGGCAATATCTTCCGGCACGTTGAGCTTTTCCCGCAATTGCAGCGCCTGCTCCAGATACGTGCGCGCCGCTTGGAAATCACCGCGGTTCAGATAGATGTTCCCGATGTTGCTTAAGAGCAGAGCCCGGTTTTGTTCGTTCCCCAGGTCGATCTGAAGCTGCAAGGACTCTTTGTAGAATGCCAGCGCCTGCTCGGGACGTCCGCGATCCAGGTTATAGTTGCCCAGATCATTCAGCGAATCGCTGACGCCCGCCTTGTCCCCAATTTCGCGGCTCACCTTCAGCTCCTCGTTCAGGTCTTTCAACGCCTCCTCGGGCTTGCCCAGTTTCTTCTCCACGCTTGCAATGGCCCCGAGGCTCGCGGCAATCCCGTTCTTCAATCCCAACCGCCGCTTGATCGCCAGCGAATCCTGGTAACTCCGCAGCGCTTCATCCAGACGCTGCAGATCCTCGTAGCCGACGCCAATCGCCTGCAGCACATTTGCCTTCTGCTCGTCGTTCCCCACCTGGATCGTCAGGTTCAGCGCCGTGTTCAGGTACTCCAGGCCTTTTTGGGTGTTGTTGCTGCTGATCTCCACGCGCCCACGGGCCAGCACTGCCTCCGTAAACTTGGGATCCAACGTCTGCACCCTTTCCAAATAGCTCCTCGCCTTGTCCAGGTCGCCTGAATCCTCATACAATCTGGCCAGCGCGAAAAGAATGTCCGTGTTTCCGGGAGACACTTTTGCCAGCGCCTCATACGCTTCGATCGCCTTAGGATATTCTTTCATCAGTTTGGAATGCGTTGCGCGAATCAGGTAGCGTTCCTGTTGCGGCAGATTCTGACTGAGGTCCACGGCTTTCAATGAAGAAATCTGTGCTTGATCATCCTGCCCCAACGTCTCGTAGGTATCCGCAAGCCGCGAATACGCGAGTGCGAATTGCGGGTCTTGTTCGATGGAAGACTTGAACGCTTGTAGCGCTCCCTGGTATTCGCCCAGGCGCTGCAATTGCAATCCCTGGTCGTAGGAGCGCAGCGCTTCGATCGAATTCGATGACGGTTTCAACGCGCTCGATTGCAGTTCCTGAACCTCCGACGAGGATAGCGCCAGATTGTCACGGATCTCTTTCGCCAGCAGGTCCACCGTCTTCAATATCTCTTTCTCGTTCGCCGCGTCTGCTTTCAGGGGCACTTGCCGCCCGTTTTTCCGGTTGGCCAGCGTGGCGTCAATGCGCAGTTGCTCTCCAATGCGCACGTACTCGCCCCAAACCACAATGTCCGCGTTGGTGAACTCGCTCAGCCGGTCGATCGTCCCGGCGTCCAGGCTTGTATCCGGATTGATGCGCAGGTCGTGCACGACTTGTGAGATGCGCCCCTGCGATACGGTTCGCAGTGTCGCGGACTGCCCGATGTCATTTGTCAGCATGTCGCCCAAGCCGG
>CAYOOS010000352.1:0-5045 GCA_964405585.1 uncultured Acidobacteriaceae bacterium
ATGCGGGGACTCCAGGCCCATCCACACCCAGGAAATGCCGAGTTCCACGAGCTCTTGCATGGAGTAGCTCTTGATGGCATTTGCGGAGGCGAACACCGCCATTCCCCAACTCTTTCCCCCAGCCTTCATGCGCTCCAGGAGTTGCAGGGCGCGCTTGCGGTGCAGCAGGAAATTTTCGTCCATGATGAAAAAGGTCTGCACGCCGAGTGAAGTTTCAAAACCTTCCATGATGTCGAAGAGTTCGTCACCGGTCTCGTAGAAATTGTGAAAATTGCCTTTGCCCCCGAAGAAGGAGGAAGTGGTGCAGAAGCTGCATCCCATGGGGCAGCCGACCGAGGGGATGATCGTAGCGGCGGTGGAACCCCGGCGCTCAGGCAGCTTCATGCCCATGGCGCGGGTCTGAATGCCGGAAACGATGGCGGGATGCTTGATGGGCGCGGAATCGTCTTCGCCCAGAAAGCGCCGCATCCAGGAGATGCCTTCGCCGCGAACGCAATGATCGGCGTCCACCATATGCTCAATGCCGGGAATCGCGGTGACGTGGCCGCCAACGACGATCGTGGAGTGCGGCGAGAGTTTGCGCACCATACGGCACATTTCACGCACCTTGCCGACGTTGACGATGATCGAGGAGATGCCCACGATCTCGTATTCGTGCGAGGTCAATTCGTGCGCAAAGGCTTCACGTGTGGGGAAATCCAGAAGGGTGCAGGGCGCAGAGATATTGGACTGGATCATCATGATGCCCCACGAGCGATGGAACATTCGCAAGGAAAAGGCGCCTTGCGCGCGGGTCACCTGATTGTGGTACAGCTCCATGGGATTGATAGCGCGGCTGCCGAATTCGTCGTCCTGGGCATACGGGCCAAAAACGGAGCTTAGAAGCACACGCGCACGCGTGCCTCTGGGATGGGTGATGCTACTGCTCGGATTCTGCGGATTCATAGATTGGAACACCAGAATACCATGGGACACCGGAAGCCCATTGTGACGGATGACCTAGACCGTGTGACCGTGTGTGTCCTGTTTTGAACAACTCAGCTGTTCAATCAATTTCAAGTTGATCGGATTGGATCGGACGATGCCGATCGCCATCCTAGCTTGAACATAAACAGAGGACAGCGCGGGAGGTTTGCTTGCGAAGGGCTAAAGGGCGTGCGAAAATAAAAAGCTGTGGCTGCGCCTTCCCAAATGGCGATTGGCCGCAATGGCGATATCGTCTAGGGGTCCAGGACGCCGCCCTCTCACGGCGGAAACCCGGGTTCGAATCCCGGTATCGCTACCAGAAATTGTCTAATGTCCGTTTGGTAGACAACGATTCAACCTCTCAGAACGCATCTAGACGCTCCTTTGTGGTAATTTAGCTTTAAGTACAGTTATTCAAATTGGTCCATCCCGAGAGGGACCCTTCCCATGTCCCGCACAACGCTGATCCTTGCCGTAGCAGGTCTCGCGATATTCTTCGGTGCTTCTCGCGCCCGCGCACAACAGGCCGGAGGTGTCGCGCCTGCCGGGCCACAGGTACACGTGGTTCGTTCCATGGTTGGAGCGAAGGGTGAGCAGCGCAACGGAAGCTTTGTCATGACTGAGCCAAGGTCTGTCTTCTACGTTCCAGACGATCGCGAAGTCATCGTCTATTTCGAATGGGAAGGTGCAAAAGGCATTCACCATTGCGAAGGGAACGTGCGAGGTCCCAGCGGTCAGTTTGCCACCATGTCCAGTTTTGATTACACGGCCACGCAGGCGCGTTTCGCTGGTTTCTGGCGCGTGCCTCTGTCAGAAAGCTCGCCGCAGGGCAACTGGGTTTTTGAAAGTAGAGTCGACGGCGAGCAGGCTGGCCAGTTGACATTTCAAATTGTCGCTTCCAGCAAGCCTGCCGACCTGGCCAAACAACGCGCACTTCCAACTGCCGGCGAAATTTACAAGCAGGCTGTTTCCGCGACTGTCCTTATCGAGAATCTCGATGAGAAGGGCCACGTGCTCCGCCGCGGCTCTGGGTTTTTCATTCAGGATGGCGCTGTTGTCACTTCCTTCCATACCATCGAAAGCGCCACTGTTCTTCGACTGATTCTCGCTGATGGTAGGGAGGTCTCTTCGCCTTCTATCGCTGCTTGGAATCGCCGTCAGGACTGGGCCATTCTAGCCACCTCGGCGAAAAGCTCCCCAGCCTTGAAACTCGCCGAAAACAAAACCTGGAATGTCGGCGACCATTGTTCCTGGCTCAGTGTGAAGTCCGACGGAACGCACGTTCTATCCGATGGCCAGATCGTCGGTTCGCAGTCCCCGGCTGCCTTTGGAGAACGAATTGATATTAACGGAGGCTACGACTACGCTTCCATGGGCGGTGCCTTACTCGACGATCAGGGTGAAGTCATCGGAATTCTCGGCGGCGCACTCCCGGATTCTCTGTTGAATGCGTATTACTACCAGACAGCAGGCGAGGTCTCTGGACTCCCTTTCGTCGGCGGAACCGCCGTGTCTTCCACCATTCTGCCTCGCATCCTCCCCGCTTCCCCTGCCACATTGCAGGATCTTTGGACAAAAGGCCAAATGACGCTTCCTGTCACCAATTCCAGGTACGTTCTCTTCGGGATGTTGAGCCAGGGCGAGCAAATCAAGGGCAAGCATTACCAGGCCGCCGATCGTTCCTCACAGACCAGTTTTCATCGCGGTGATGCAAGTGCGAGCGTCCTAATCCATTTCCAGAGCACTGAACCACTCAAATCGACCGCCACTATCAAGCTTTACGACCTGGACAATCATCCCCTCGCTTCAGGTAACACCGATAAAATCAGTGTTTCGCGTGGCCAAGTCTCAGAGCGCATGTGGCAACTACCGCTCGCGAGTTTGCCGGTCGGTATCTATCGCGTGGATGTTGAAGTCGCCGGTGGAGTGGCTTGGCGCCAGTTCTTCAAGATCACCAACTGATGTCCACGTCGGCTTCAGCGAAACAGCAGCGGAGCAAACTCCGTCAGGTTACGCCGCCAAACCATCCAGGCATGCATGCCGGGAGTCTCGATGTCCACGTGTTGAATTCCCTTGGAGGCCAGCCACGCGCGGAATTCGCGATTGGCTCCGATTAAATGGTCTTCCGTCCCGCAAGCAATCCAGAGCAAATGCAGCCGCTGATTTGCTTTTGAATCCAGCCCAGGGAATTCCTTGTCGAATGACGTGTTGACTCCTCCGGAACTGAAAGCGCCGATCCAGGCGAACTGGTCCAGGGTGTTCAGGCCAGTAAGCAGTGATTCGGCGCCTCCCATGGATAGGCCGGCAATAGCCCGAGAGTTTCGGTCCTTATTAACGCGATAGGCTGCCTCAACTTGAGGGATGACTTCTGTGAGCAGTGCCTCGCGAAATCTGTCCATGTTTCGCTGGTGGAGGGCGGGATCTCTGGGTCCCCCGGAACTGGGCGCAAGAACCTCCGGCGCGCCGTAGCCGAGCGGCATAACCACAAGCATGGGCTTGGCTTTGCCTCGCGCGATCAGATTGTCCAGTATCACGTTGGCGCGACCGACGGCGGTCCAGCCACTGGCATCGTCGCTGAATCCGTGCAAGAGGTAAAGAACGGGATACGCGGTCTTTCCTAGGGCGTCATATCCGGGCGGGGTGTATACGAAAAAGTCGCGGTCGTCGCCGACTACGGTCGACTTGTAGAAATGATGGTGAATCACGCCATGAGGTACGGCGCCAATCTCCCACGAAAGAGTAGGCGGTCCGGGGACATGCACTTCGCTCGAACGATAGAGGAAGTTTGGCTTAATCGAGTGGTTGGATGGATCGAACATTGTCACGCCGTCGGCGTCAATCGAGTAGCCGTAATAATCAGGAACGAGCGGATCCGTGGTCACGCTCCAAACACCCTGGTCGTCTTTCTGCATTGTCAGCGGTTTGGCAGCGCCTTCGAGCGAAACGGAAACCTCTTTGGCGTTTGGGTCCCGGAAGCGGAAGGTAACGCGATTATCGGAATGCACCTCGGGCGAAATCAGCGGCGGTGGCGCTTGTGCGGAAGCAGCAGCGGTCAGAAGCAGAATTGCGGGCAGTAGAAGTGTTCGTTTCATGGTTCACCTTTGCGGTGCTTTCTGATGGGAGCCTCGATTTGGAGGTGACAACCGGGCTTGCCTCAGTGGATGTTCGGTCCAATGTTAGAAGTTGTATCTCGCGGAGGCAAGCAGCGATTGATCAAGCCGATAGAGTCCAATGGCCAAAACTCATGGCAAGCCAGTGTCGCGAAACCCAACTTCACAGGTGATGGCTGTGATATAAAACTCTCACAGTGCCCCTGGTCCAAAACTCCCACTCGCTTACTGCCACTTGGGAACCCTGACACTGAGACGGAGTCCGTCCTATGAGATCTTTCTCCCTGCTTTTCGCGTTGATCCTTCCGTTCGCTTCGTATGCCGCCCCTCAGAAATGGACCATTGGCAACGGTGAAATAAGCAGAACCGTGACGTTTAGCGAGACTTCCGGCCTTTTCACCGAACAGCTTTCAGATCTTAGAACTCATGCGGAGTTCATCTCGCCCGAAAAGCCCGGTTCCGGCAGCGCCCCGGAGTTTTCATTCGATTGCAACGATCAGACTTACCAGGGTGCCGGCTCACAGTTCTTGCTTGTGAACGCCTCTGAGTTACCGCAGCCAAAGGGCAAGTCGCTCACAATTCGGCTTCGCGGCAAGAAACTTCCGCTGGAAGTATCCGTAATCTACGACGTTTATGACGGACATCCAGCGATCCGCAAACAATTGATTTTGCGGAATACCGGCTCCGTGCCTCTGCACTTTTCGCATTTGAACCTGGAATCGATCGAACTTTCAGTCGGCCCGGAAAACGAAACGACCCTGAACACGCAGTACGGAACAATTCCACGCGAGATTTTCTATACAGGCCGCTCGGAGGATGCGGGCCTGCTGGTTGCCAACGCGCGCACCGGCGTTGGTTTTGCGATCATCAGCGAAGTTCCCGGCTATATGAAGCGGACCGAGATTGCCGGCTGGGACAGACCGGATCGCATTCCAATTGGCGTTCTCTACGACACCGATTTGATGCCCT
>CAYOOS010000353.1:0-5039 GCA_964405585.1 uncultured Acidobacteriaceae bacterium
AACACCGGAATATCCCACCCATATCGCTCCGTAAGCACCGCATCGCCCTCAATATTCACTTCGCGCAGGTTCGCCCCAAACTCCGCAAGCATCGGCTCGATCGCCGCCTTCGCCTCCTCGCACAAATGACACCCCGGCTTCGTGTACAGCGTCACTTCCAAAGGTTTTGCCGCGCTCAGCCGCTGATCTTCTGGATGATCCTTCATAACGTGGCAACCTGCTAAGTCAGGGCCATTTGGGAAAGTGCTTGCATCGCGCTCCTCCCCGGAGCACGCTGATTGTATGACGCTGGGTCACAAGGGGAAAGCCCGGCGAAAAGCATCGATCACAGGAGACACACGCATGGGACGTGCCATTGCCCTAATGGACGACCTCTTTTTCCAGATGAAAATTGCGGAGACTGCCAAGCAATTGGGCGTGGATTTTCAAGTGGCCACGACGGGCGAAGCTCTTCTTGGCCTGCTCGATCCCCCAACCAGACTTGTTATCATTGATCTGAACGCGCGCAGCAGCCCGGTGGCAACCATCGAGCATCTGCGCGCAACTCATAAAGACCTGCCCGTGGTGGCCTTCTTGTCCCACGTGCAGACGGAGCTTGCGGCGATGGCCCGGGCCGCTGGTTGTTCGGATGTTTTGCCGCGTTCTGTGTTCACAAAAAATCTTGCTGCGCTCCTGGAAACCGCCAGGAATTGAGAGGGATGTCTTGCTGGATCGGAAGTTCTTACATTGGTGTCTCCGCCCTTCGCTCCTCGCGCTCTTCCTTTGCTCTGCTTCTTCCAACGCGCTAGCCCAATCGGATCCCTCGGCTGAATCTGCTCTCGCTTTACGCGATACCTTGATCGCCGCTTGCTCCCAGAATTCCACGGACTTTGCCCGCTCCCTCACTGTTCGCAACGCCCAGGCCTTTTCCCGCTTGACCCCCGCCACCCGCTCCACTTTCCTCAAACGCTTCGTTCTCCTCGACAATCCCGGCCAGCCTCGCGCCGAATTCGATGCCTCCGGCAATCTCAACGTCTTTTGCGTCACCCCCGATTTCACCACCCAAATGCATATCGGCAAGCCCGAACTTCGCGACAACCTGGTCTACCTCCCACTCACTATCGGCGATGCCGCCGCTCCTCTTGACCCGGATTCTCATCGCGTCCTCATCACTCTCGTACGCGAAAACGGCCAATGGAAACTGCTCTCCCTCGGCCTGCTCTTCCTCGATTTGCCTTCCCTCGGTGAAGAATGGGATCGCGCCGAAATCTCAAAGAACGAACAGTCCGCTATCGATTCCATGAAGCAACTCTCAGAGGCCGTCGAAACCTATCGCAGAACTTATACCCGCCTTCCCGAAGCCTTGGCCGTACTCGGTCCCCCATCCCAGGGCCAAGCCAAGAGTGAAAAGGCCGACCTGATCACAAAGGAACTTTCCGACGGCCGCAAAGATGGTTATTCCTTCCGCTACGTCGTTGTCGGCGCAAATACCACTGGAGCTCCCGCAAAATACGAACTCGCCGCTATCCCGGTCGAGTATGGCCGCACCGGAAAACTCTCTTTTTTCCGCGATGCATCGGGACTCCTCCACGGCGCAGATCGTCACGGTGCAATTGGCGGCGTGACCGATCCGGCCCTCAATTAAAGTACTGCCCCAAATTGAAACGTAGCCGTTGACACTTTCGCCTGAATTGTTTCGCAACTCTTGCGACCCGTTCACCCTCGCGCCAAAATGAAAGGGGACCATCCGGCTTCCAGCGAAGCACGCCTCCGTGTGCCTTGCGCCTCTCCCGGCAGACAAACCGGCATCAGCTGGTTTGACAGGAGATGCAAAATGCCGGATGTCACGGTAGAGCGGCGAAGTGCGCCGCGATACCAGATGGTGCTGGCCGCGGATGTCGTGGAACTTCCGCGCGGCGCGCGGCTCTCTGCGCGCACCTCCGACATCAGCCGCACCGGCTGCTACATTGATACCCTCAATCCCGTCCCGCAAGGTTCCAAAGTCCGCCTGCGCATTACCCATAATGACGAAAATTTTGAGGCCATCGGCCGTGTTGTCTATGTCAGTTACGGTCTCGGAATGGGCGTGGCCTTCGTCGAGGTTTCTGCGGAACAACAAGCCCTTCTGGATCGTTGGTTGGCGGAATCCAATCAGGAATTTTGAAGCTGCTTCCTTTCGCCGTGACCCGGAAGTACGCTACCATTCCCTTTTCGTATATGCGCCTTGCCCTTCTTCGCGTTTTCGTTTTCTTGGCCCTCGGCCTCCTTTCCGCCGCCGCTCCCCCATCTTTACCACAACAGGTCGACTCCATCTATGGTCCCTTGCCCGTCTTTGAATTTCACAGCGGCTTCTGGGTCAATCTCCACCATTTTCTCTATCACGAAGCGCGCGCGCGCGCAGCCATCAAGGATTCGCGCGACACACCCGCCAAGCCCTCTGGACCCGTGCTTAAACTGGCGCCCGGCTCCCAGCCCACTCTCTCCCCCGATGAACAGCGCATCTGGGATCAGGCCATCTCCTACTACACTTCGAATTACGCCCCCAAAGATCTCGTGATCAATATTGACTTGATTCTTTTGAAGGACCAGCTTGGCGATTTTGAGGATTGCAACGAACTCACTGGCAGAAAGAATCGTGCCTGCGATGCCGGCCTACCCGGCAATATCGGAATCATCCTGGAAGCTGCCGCTCCCATCTACCGCGCTCATTGGTGGCCAGACCACGACCGCACCAATCGCCGTTGGGTTGTGCGCGTCGCTCCTCTAGTCCGCGAACAGGGCGTCGGCCTCTCTGAACGCCTGGCGGACATCTACCAGTCCAAGTGGCCTAAAGACAAAATCCGCGTTGAAGTTTGCGCTTTCGCCAATTCCGCTGGCGCTTACACCACCCTCGACCCCCTCCGCGTCACCATCGCCAGCATCGATCCTCGCAACCAGGGCCCTGAAGCTCTCGAGGTCCTCTTCCACGAGGCTTCTCACGATATTGCCCGCCCCGTCGAAGATGCCATCTCCCGCGAGTGCCGCCAGCGCGACAAGCCCATCCCTCGCGACCTTTGGCATGCCTTGATCTTCTTCACCACCAGCGAAGTCCTCCGCCCCGTCCTACAGGGCGCAAAGGAAGATCCGTTGCAGGATGATATCCCCGCCCAGCCTCACAGCGCGTCCACCGTTCCTCCCGGTCTCCGCGAAAAACTCACCCAGCGCGGTTGGCAAGAGTATTCCCGTCTCCTGGTCATCTATTGGCAGCCCTATCTCGACGGCAAAGTCAGCTTCGAGGACGCTATAGCTCACCTCGTCTCCGCCGTTTAGCACCCCGTTTTCACTCTTATGCTTTTGTACTCTTTCACTCTTATACTTCTCCAGTATTCCAGCCTTATATCCTTCCACCGCCCGTTCCCTCCAACTTCCGCCTGTTTATCTGAACCCCAAGTCTGTGTTAGTCTCTCTTCTGCAACTGTTAGCCCGGCCGAAAGCCACGCTCGTCCCAACGTCGCTCGACCCACCTCTTCTTTCTGATTTGAGCGCCGTACAGGTGTCGAGCCACTCTTTGTGCTTCCCCCGGGGCTGAGGAACTTTTACCCCTATGGCTGGAAGACAAACGGCGTCCAAGACCGAGAAGGAACCCCGCGAGATCAAGCTCGCCCACTCTCCCGATTCTGATGATGCCTTCATGTTCTATGCTTTGGCCACGCACAAGCTCCCCACTCCGGGCTATAAGTACACGCACACCCTTTCCGATATCCAAGCGCTGAATGAAGCCGCTCTCACGGAAACCTACGACGTCACCGCCCTCAGCTTCGCCGCCTATCCTTCACTGCGCGACAACTACATCCTCCTCGACACCGGCGCAAGCTTCGGCGAAGGTTACGGCCCCATCGTCGTCTCCACCACTTCTCTGAAACCCCACGAAATCAAGGGCAGGCGTATTGGTGTCCCCGGTTTGAAAACCTCCGCCTATCTCACCCTCAAGCTCTTTGAGCCAGATTTTGAAGCCGTTGTCATGCCCTTCGACAAAATCATCGAAGCCGTCAAGAACAACGTTGTCGAAGCCGGCCTCCTCATTCACGAAGGCCAGCTCTTCTTTCCGCAACTTGGCTTGCATCGTGTCGTCGATCTCGGCATCTGGTGGCAGGAGCTTACGTCTCTTCCTCTCCCCCTCGGCGGCAACGCCGTCCGCCGCGCTCTCGGTCCCGACCTCGGCCGCTTGATCGCCAAAACTATTCGCGACAGCGTCACCTACGGCCTCGAGCATCGCGAAGAAGCTCTCAACTACGCCATGCAATTCGCTCGCGACATGGATACGGAACTCGCCGACAAATTCGTCGGTATGTATGTCAACAAATGGACCCTCGGCTACGGCGATAAAGGTAAGAAAGCCGTCCGCGCTTTAATCGAACGCGGCACCGCCGCCGGTCTCCTCCCAGGCCCTCCGCAAATCGAATTCCTCGAAGAGTAGTCGCCCCGCGCGCTCGCAGCGTCGTCTAACGCGCACATCCCTTCGAATAGTGGTAACTCTTTTTGTTCACAAACCGTCCTAAGGAATGAAGTCACATAACGCGAATACCTGTTCAAGGGAGGACTTCCCATGAAGAGTCTCCTCGTTCTTTCTCTGTTGTGTGTCTCTACTTTGACGGGATGTGCCACCGCACGTTTCTACCCCGTCCAGGGCCCTCTATCCTCGCGAACTCCTCCGCCCGTTTACGTCGCAAAACTCTCCGACGGTTTTAGTTCGGGCAATTTGTCCGTGGTTCTCGACGGTGGCGAAGTGTGCAAAGGACGCTGGGCGCAAGTGCCTCGTCCAAATTCTTCCAATGCCGCGGCAACGGCCGCGGCCGCAGCTCCAGACAACCTGTCCGCGGAATGGGATACCGTCTACGGTACCGGCTTCTATGTTGCAAATGTCCTGGGCACGCGGCTGTACGCCCGCGCTGTCCTCACGGGAAACCGCGGGACGACCCTGAATGTGGAACTCTACAAGCCGGACAAAGTTGAAAACACAACCATCGGCGCTATTAAAGGCGTCGCAAAAGACGATAAGGGCAACATCTACAAGGTCGCTT
>CAYOOS010000354.1:0-5031 GCA_964405585.1 uncultured Acidobacteriaceae bacterium
AACAGCTTGCTCTGAAGATTTGGATCCAACTCTGCAATCTCATCCAAGAACAGGGTACCGCGATGCGCCAACTCCACTCGCCCGGGCTTGGAAACATTTGCCCCTGTGAAGGCCCCCTGTTCGTATCCGAACAGTTCACTCTCAAGCAGCGTCCCGGGAATCGCCGCACAGCTCACTTTCACAAATTCTCCCGGAGAGTATTCCGAATTCGCGTGGATCCATCGCGCCAGCGCTTCCTTGCCCGTGCCACCCTCACCACACAGCAGGATCGGCACGTTCGTCCGGCAAATCTTTTCCGCTCTCCGACGGACCTCCCCCATCGCCGCCGACCGCCCGAACAAAACCGGGTCTGGCGGCACTGAGTCCAGTCGTTCCCAACTGGCGTTTCGGGTTGGACACGCTCCGGCCATATGCTCTAGTGCCAGGTCAGTTGCACATGGCCAACCAAAGAACCTGCCTTCCGGGCCCACATTAGAATCTCTCATATGGCCATAAGGCTAATTGTTTCAGTGGAATAGGAGAATAATTCCCAGTCAAGTTCTAGTACTGTCCCGAGGCTCACTCTTCATTCGCCCGCAACAATGGGAAAACTTCCAGACACAACGGGGAAGGATTGTTCTCTCAGGTGAATCTAAGGTTAAGAGCGGATAATGGACGGAACGTCCAGGGGTAGAAACGAGACGTAAGAAGATTGCTACGCCGCAGCCAGCCCAAGAATGCGAGTATGGTCGGACACGTGTGTGTTCGAATGCTGAAGATCCATCAAGCTCGCGCGTGTTCGCCGCGGATAATGTCATAGCGCTCGATCACCGCGGCAACTCCCATTCGTGGCTCTCCATCCTCAACGCGGCGTTCCACGCGGACTACCTTGCCCTGCGCGCGAACGAAAACATCCGTTCCGCGGGTGATCTCCGCGGGCAGTGTCAGTGTGATGTCAAGTTCGGAACCCGCATCCAAATCCTGCACGATTACGAAGTACAAACCGCGCGTGGAAATATCTCTTGTTTTACCCTCTTGCCTACCAACCAGTTTTTCTGCTGCAAATCGGATGCTGACTGGCAACGTCAGGTCATAGCGTCTCGCCGTGCGGCGTTCTTCCATTACGGACATCCTCGACTCCGTTCGTGGCTCCCGAGCGTGAGCCACCGCCCCAAGATTTTATTTTTGAGAAGAAGTACCCGCTGGATTCTTGATTGTTTTCAAAGGAGAGAACGAAGAGACTCGCCGGCTTTGATTCAATCCCGCCGAGAATCCTCACTGCTCTGCCCCACGCGCAACGATCACCCTGCATTCTTTGATCTCGCGATCAAACTTGCACCCCTCAGGATGGTTGCTGCGCTTTTTCCAGCTTGGTATTACGTTTCGCTGCGCAAGATACCCCGCGCGGCTTTTTCCTGCAAGGGCTCTTTTCTTGCAGCGTGCTCAGGTAGCAGCAGGTCGTACTAGGCCTACCGGCTACTCTGCCTTGACTCCGACACCGGCCGGTGCCGCCTCTTCCGTTTTCGCTGCCGCAGTGCGACGTGTCCTCGGCGTATCCAGGTTGAACTGCCTCATCTTATACAGAAGCGCCTTGTAGCTGATCCCCAGCATTTTGGCGGCATCTTTCCGGCACCAGCGCGTCTTTTCCAACGCGTCGGCAATCGCTTCCATCTCCGCTTCGTCTTTCAATCCGCGCACCAGCGCCTTCAAACCCTGCTCCTTGGGAATGTTCGTTACCTCGCGCGGGGAAATCCTCTGCCGCGTTGCGGACATCTCTACTAATTCCCGCAAGCTTCCTTCGTCATCCTCCAAAATCACGTACCGCTTGACGAAGTTTTCCAGTTCCCGCAAATTGCCCGGCCACGGATAATTCAGCGCCGCATCCATCAGGTGCTTCGAGGGCGTTTGTGGCGTCTTGCCGAACTTCTCGCTGTATTTCTCCAGGAAATGCCGGAACAACAATGGAATCTCCGTCGTGCGTTCCCGCAGCGGAGGAACCATGATCGACAACACATTCAACCGGTAATACAAGTCTTCCCGGAATCGGCCCGTTTTCATGGCCTCTTGCACATCCACGTTTGTTGCCGCTAGCACGCGGACGTCCGTCTCCACCAGGTGTCTCCCGCCCAGTCGCGAATACTGGTGATCCTGTAAAACGTGAAGTAATTTGGCTTGCAGGTGCACCGACATTTCCGCGATCTCGTCCAGGAAGATCGTGCCCTTGTTGGCCAATTCGAATTTTCCCGGCTTCGCCCGCACCGCGCCCGTAAAGGCGCCTTGTTCAAATCCGAACAGCTCAGACTCCAGCAACTCCCCCGGCAGCGCCGCGCAGTTCACCTTCACGAACGCCTGGTTCCTGCGTTTCGAACGCAGGTGGATCATCCGGGCCACTACTTCCTTGCCCACTCCGCTCTCTCCGCAGATGAACACAGGCACGTCTACCGGCGCAATTTGCAGAATCTGCTGCCGGATTCGCACCATCTGGGGGCTCGCCGCCAGGAAGCTCAGATCTTCGGTGACCTGGTCGCAATAATCCCGCAATGCTTGGTTTTCCTGCGTCAGCTGTTTCTTTTGCCGCGACTTCAGCATGGCCGCGTCGAGTTCTGTCTTTTCAAATGGCTTTGTCAGGTAGTCGTGCGCCCCTAGCCGAATAGCCTCCACCACCGTGCCCACTTCATTCGAGCACGACAGCATGATCACGTTCAGGCTGCGGTCCAGGTGCATCATTTCCTGGAGCGTATCGAGCCCGCTCATTTCGGGCATCAACACGTCCAAAATGATGAAGTCCGGGCGTTCACCCGCGCTTATTTTCGTCAACGCTTCCCTGCCCCCGCTGACCGTCTCAACTTCAAATCCGTCCACTTCGAGCAGGGTTTGCAGGTACTTTCGAATGCTTGGCTCGTCATCGACGACCAGGATCTTCTCTTTCACTTCTTTTACGGCCATTTTTCTTTCTCCTCGCCCCAAATCCGATGCTCAGTTCTGATCCATTGGCAGCAGAAACGCGAACGTGCTTCCCCGGCTCTGTTCGCTTTCCACCCAGATTTTCCCACGGTGCGCCTGGATCAATCTTTTCGCGATCGCCAGCCCCAATCCCATACCCGAGGTATTTCGGTCCACGCGCACAAAATCCTCGAAGATTTCCTGATGATGTTCCGGCGCAATCCCTGCTCCAGAGTCCGTCACGCTCACTTCCACGCTGTTCGGCCGCGGCAGACGGAATCTCCTCCGCTCTTCCACCGGCGCGATTTCCGCCACTCGACGTTCCCAAAAATGCGGCCGCGCTCGTAAGGTCACGGTTCCTTGGGACGGCGTGTGCTTCAACGCATTGTCCAGCAGGTTTGCCGCTGCCTGTTGCACTTTCTGGTAGTCAAACCGGAAGGTAGGGATGGAAGGATCCAGTAGCGTTTCCAGCTTTACTCCTTTTCGTTGAAACGCCTCCGACCAACGGCTGGCCATCTCTTCAAGGCAATCTCTCAAATCATTCTCGCGCAACTGCAGGACCAGTTTCCCGCTCTCCAGCGCCGAGTAGTTGAGGAACATCGATACGAGCCGAACCAACCTCTCGCAGCTCTCTTTCGACTCCTCCAGAATGTCCTTTTGTTTGTCACTCAGTCTACCGAGCGATCCCGTCAGCAGCAGATCGTAGTAGCCCTTGATCACCGCCAAGGGTGTCTTCAGTTCATGCGCTGCCGACGCCAGAAACACGGTTTTCTGCCGGTTCACTTCCTGTAATTTCAGGTAGGCCGCGAGCAGATTCCGGTACGTAATCTCGCGTTCCTGCAGCAGTTCCTGCACCGTCAGTTGCGCGGCGCTCTCCGCTCCATTCGCTTCTTCCTCGTCATTCTCAAACTGAATTGCCAGCCAGTCCGATTCCGGGATCCACCGCACGCGCGTCCGATAGGCTTTGCCGCCGGTGTTGCCTTGCAGCTCAAACTGGTTCTCGCCACTTTCAATTCTCTGGGAGATCGTCTTCGGATCGAGCTTCAGTACATCGGAAAATATATTGAGAGGTGTTGTCTCTTCTTTGCCATGTTCTTCCAGGCATTTCCGGCCGCGCGCGTTAACCATCAAGACCATTCCGTCAAGGTTCGCCACTACCACGCCCTTGTCCACGGTCTCCAGGAGCGCTCGGACATGTTCAACGGTCACATTCGGGCTCGAGGCAGGCATCCTCCCCGAATCTGTTGTGGCAGAACTGCTCATGCTTTGGCCGTCCCTCAGTATAGTGGAAAAGTTTTTCCTATAGCCCGTTGCCCATCGTTGCAGACGCTCCTCGGCGTGTCAATGGTAAAAGCGGTCCATTTGCACAATTTGGGAAATCACCTGTCCAATACTCGACCACTTCTGTCCTCATCCTATTTGTGCACCTTCTGACTCATCCTAACTCCTTGATTTATTGAGCTCCTAGATGCAGTTGTATGCTACTCAACTGGCAATCAACCTGCTCCCTGTTGGTTGTACTAGTTCCTAAGTACTAACACTATGGCTCTCCGCCTCGACCACACGAAGGAGGGGCCTCGCGTGGATTATTCCGAGTCACGCCGATCGCCTCGCATACGCATCCAAGTCCCCGTCTTTCTGCGGGCCGCAGACGCGTCAGGTGCAGAGTTCATTGAGCTCACCAAAACGCTCAATATCAGCGCCACCGGAGCCTGTATTACGTCCGTGCATCTTCTGCGCCCCGATCAGACGGTCCACCTCACGATCCCAGCCCCCTCCCCAGCCTCCTCCAGCCTCATACCCAGCGAAACTCCGCCCATCGTGGCTAAAGTACGCCGATCGGGTCTTCTGGGTGAACTTCGTCTCTTTGGGTTGGAATTCTTGCGCCCACTTGAGTAAATCATTATCCCCAACCAATTCTCCTACTGCCCTCCAGAGTGGCTGCTTGCCTTGACTGCCAATTTCCAAAAAAAATAACTTTCTGGAACTCGCTTATCTTGTCGTTTTGTAATAGGATACCGCCGTCCCCTTCGCATCTCCTTTCCGTGGATGCAGGTTGCACACGCGGCCTTGATTGGCACTTGATTTGCTCCCTTTTAGGGTCAGTCA